>QZKZ01000381.1 GCA_004796465.1 Desulfovibrio sp. | reverse complement strand
GCACCTTGACCAGGTTGGGCTGGCGCGGAAAAATCAGGGAGGCGAAAGCAATGACTTCGTCGGCTGTCTCTTGGTGGTCGCACCAGACCTCGGCCACATCCGTGGTCAGGTAATCGCGTACGGCCCGCGAGGCCAGGGTGGGCTCTTGGTAGATCAGGGCCGGGGGCTTGACCTGGGAGCCCTTGCGCCGGACTTCCTTCCAGAGGCGCTTAAGGAACTGCAGATCCTTTTGCATATTGGTCTTGGACTGGCCAATGGAAGCGGTGCGCACGATCACGCCCAGGCCCGCGCCGGGCTGGAGCCCGTCAATCGTGGACTTGAGCCGTGAGCGCTCCTTTTCGTCCTCCACCTTGCGCGAAATCCCCATTTGCTCACGGCCCGGGGTGAGCACCACGAAC
Source organism: Desulfovibrio sp. (assembly GCA_004796465.1). GTDB lineage: Bacteria > Desulfobacterota > Desulfovibrionia > Desulfovibrionales > Desulfovibrionaceae > MADRE1. Next base: position 11,948 of record QZKZ01000381.1, on the reverse strand, counting down.
CGGCCGGGCAAGGACAAGAACGAGGTCAGAAACGCGCCCTTGGTGCCTGTGGGCTCCTTGACCACCTGGACCAGGACCTCTTGCCCCGCCTTGAGCACCCGCTGGATGAGCGGGTATTTGTAGCCCTTGTTGGGGTCAAAGGGGGTCTTGTAATACTCGGAATGCACCTCGTCGATTTGTAGAAACCCGTTCTTTTCCGCGCCGTAATTGATGAACGCGGCCTGGAGCGAGGGGTCCACATTGTGGATGGTGCCTTTGTAGATGTTGCCTCGGGTCTTGGCCTGGTGCATCATTTCCACGTAATATTCCTGCACCTTGCCGTCTTCTGTCAGGGCGACCTCCACTTGTTCGCCCGGCAGGACGCTGATGAACATCTTGCGCCGCTTCTTTTTCGTCGTATTCATACCTACCTCTAAGGAAAATATAGTGTTCCGGCGGTACATTGGCGGCCGGAGAAAAGGCGGGATCAACGCTGCCGTGCTTGCAGCGGATCATGTTCGGCTCGTCCCCCGATAAAAGGGCAGGCCAGGACCGTTGTCCAGTCTAAGAATATGCCCGTGTTCGAGCAGGGTGGCAAGGGCCCGGTCCACGAGGACGGGCTCGATGCCCAGGGCCGAGGCCAACTGGAGTGCGGTCTGGGGACGGCGACACAGGGATGCATATATGGTTTCGTCAATGTTGGCAAGTGGTTCCGATGAAGGTGGCTTGCCCTTGAATTGTGGAGCCTCTGGGCCGGAATGTGAAGAGGCCGCGGCAGGGCCCTTGTCCACGGTAAGCGCCTCCCTCCATCTCTCCAGAGTGTTTGCGTCCACGGGCAGGGCTCCGGCATGGGCACCGGGCCGGGTCATGGTCACCACGTCCACCCGCTCGGGGCGCAGCCCTACGACGTAGTCCTTGAGCAGGCCGAGGTTCTGCTCCGTGTCGTTGATTCCCTTGGCCAGCAGGACTTCAAGAAATATCTTGCCTGGGAACTCCCTGCAAAATTCGAGCAGTCCCTGGGCCAGGGTGTGCAGATCAAAACCCGGTACAGGCTGGTTGAGACGTTCGTATTCGCTGGGAACCAGGCTGTCCAATGAGGGCAGGACCGCGTCGGCTCCGGCCAACTCCGCGCGAACCTGGGGATCGCCCAGCAAAGTGGAGTTGGTGAGCACGGCCAGGGGCGTGCTGGGAAACAGCTCGCGGCACAGGGCCAGGATCTCGGGCAATTCGCTGTTCAGGCAGGGTTCGCCCGAGCCGCCCAGGGTGACGTAGTCGGGCAGATCAATATGTTCGTCTCGCCACACCAACAACTCTTCCCGAATGGCCTCGGCCCTTACGTAGGGCGAACGCAGGAGCGTATGCTTGGCTGTGGGGCCGACTTCGCAGTACAAACAATCAAAGGAGCAGATCTTGCGGCCCAGGAGGTCGATGCCCAGGGAGCGGCCCAAGCGGCTTGAGCCCACGGGCCCAAAGATGTATCGCATGCTCATGGGGCCATACTATGCCCTTCAGGGGGCAAGGGCAATTACCGTCCCTTCGTCGCCATTCCAGCACCGGTGGGTTGCCCTGGAGTTGACAGGAACGCCTCGAGCCCGTACCCATCGCCCACTTACGCTGTTCCAGACCAAGGAGATCCCATGCCGCAGCCCGGAGAATTGATATTGCTGGTCAGCCCCAAGGGCAAACGCTATTTACATCGCACCCAGGAAGAGGGCGAAATCCATACCCACGACGGGGTCATCGACATGTGCCAGATCCAGGCCGCTACATACGGCGGCCAGGTGGTGAGCCATCTGGGCCGGGCCTACCGCGTGCAAAAACCCACGCTCTATGACCTGGTCAAGGGCGTGAAGCGCCAGACCCAGATCATCTACCCCAAGGAGATCGGTTACATCTGCATGCGGCTCTCCATTGGCCCGGGCATGCGGATCATCGAGGCGGGCAGCGGCTCGGGCAGTCTGACCATCGCCCTGTCCTGGTTCGCGGGGGAAACGGGCCGGGTCTACACCTATGAGCAACGGCCCGAGTTCAAGGCCCTGTGCGCCAAGAATTTGGCCTGGGCAGGCGTGGGCCGCAACGTGGAACAGCATGAGCGCGACATCAGCGAAGGGTTTCTCCAAACCGGCGTGGACGCCCTGTTCCTGGATGTGCGCACGCCCTGGGACTATCTGGACCAAGTGGCCAAGGCGGTCAAGCCAGGCGCGCCCGTGGGCTTTCTCCTGCCCACCACCAACCAGGTCAGCGACCTGGTTGCCGGTTTGGAGCAAGGCCCCTTTGCCGGCGTGGAGATCGTGGAGATCCTGCTCCGGCGTTACAAACCCGTGCCCGAGCGCTTGCGGCCCGAGGACCGCATGGTGGCGCACACCGGCTTCCTGGTCTTTGCCCGCTGTGAGGAGCAAGGCGCGGCCCCCATTCCCGCGCCGGAACGCCCGCCCAAGGAACGGCCCGAACCCATGGACACGGAGCCCCGCGAAGACGAAGAGGACTCCGGACTTGATGGTGCGGATGACAGCGCACTCGGCGAGGAATGAGCGGGTTATGAACATTTCGGGGAAATAATTTGTAATTTAGGAGGTTTATAAGTTTTTTCTTGCCTTTGTTCCGGGTATTGCCTATATACTGGACCCTTCTTGCGCTGATTCGGCTTGAACAGGCCGGATGCACAGAAAGAAAATATTTTTCAGTATAGAGGGAGGAGTCTCATGACCCGCAAGGACAGGACCGAAGGCATCTACAGCCGCCGCGAGGTGCTCGACGAGAGCGAGCGCAAGCAGTACTACCTCATCCAGCTCAAGGAGCTGGTGCAATACGCCTACCGTTATTCCGAGGACGTGAAAAAGCGCTTTGACCGCGCCCAGTTCCAGGTGGACAAGTTCCGCGAGCTGTCCGACCTCAAGCACATCCCCATTCTCAAGAAAAAGGAACTGATCTTTCTCCAGTCCATGGGTCCCCGCCTGGGCGGCTTGCTGACCAAGGATTTGGGGGAACTCAAGCGAGTGTTCCTGTCGCCCGGTCCGATCTTTGACCCGGAAGACCGCAGCGACGACTACTGGGGCTGGACCGAGGGATTTTACGCCACGGGCTTCAGGTCCGGCGACTTGGCCCAGATCACCTTCAACTACCACCTCACGCCCGCGGGCCTCATGTTTGAGGAGCCCCTGCGCAACCTGGGCTGCGCCGTGATTCCTTCGGGGCCGGGCAACACCAACACCCAGCTCGACATCATGCAGAAACTGCGCGTGACCAGCTACATCGGCACGCCCAGCTATCTCATGCACCTCGCGCAAAAAGCCGAGGAAACCGGCCTCAACCTGCGTAAGGACCTGTTCATGGAAGTGGCGTTCGTGACCGGTGAAAAGTTCTCCGAAAAGCTGCGCTCCACCCTGGAGAAAAAGTTCGACCTGATCATGCGCCAGGGCTACGGTACTGCCGACGTGGGTTGCATCGGCTACGAGTGCTTCCATAAAAATGGCCTGCATGTGGCCAACCGCGCCTTTGTGGAGATCTGCCACCCCGACACGGGCATCCCGCTCAAGGACGGCGAGGTGGGCGAGATTGTGGTCACGGCTTTTAACAAGACCTATCCCCTGATCCGCTTGGCCACGGGCGATCTTTCCTATATCAGCCGCACGCCGTGCCCTTGCGGCCGCACCAGCCCACGCCTGGGCAACATCGTGGGCCGCGTGGACACCACGGCCCGGATCAAGGGCATGTTCGTGTACCCCCATCAGGTGGAGCAGGTCATGGCCGGATTCGACGAGATCAAGCGCTGGCAGATCGAGGTCACCAATCCCGGTGGCATTGACGAGATGACCCTGTTTGTGGAGGCCAGCAATTTCAAGCGCGAGGACGAGCTGCTGCACCAGTTCCGCGACAAGATCAAGCTCAGGCCCACGCTCACAGTGCTCAATCCGGGCTCCCTGCCCCCGCAGATCCGGCCCATTGAAGACAAGCGCAAGTGGGATTAAACGATTATCACGGGCCGCGTCTGAGCGGCCCGTTTCCGTTGTAAGGAGTTTCTATGGAGACCAACGAACAACGCATTGTGCCGTATGCGCGTTTGGTCCTTTGCGCAGCGCTTCTGATGGCGGCCTGGGGCTGCGCTCCCTTGGTCCAAGAAACCACACCCGAGGTGGACATGGCCCATGATTTTCAGCCCGGCGACTTGTTTGAACTGGCCCCGGCTTCGGCCATGGACATGTCCGAAAGCCAGGATGTTTCCCGGACACACGACCACCGCATGTCGCGCATCAGGGATGAGCAGTTCGCGGAGATTGCCCGCAGCGCCGACTTCGTGCTCATTGGCGAGGCCCATACCTCGCCCTGCGACCACATCATGCAGGCCAAGCTGTTGGAGCTCATCTATCAGGACCGCTACACCATGCGCCAAGCCAATTTTGCCCCGGTTCTGGGCCTGGAAATGGTGGGCGTGGATTACCAGCCCGTGCTGGACCGGTTCAACGCCGGGGAACTGAGCCCGGCTGATTTGGAGCTGGCCCTGGACTGGGCTGATACTTGGGGCCATCCCTTTGAGCTGTACCTGCCTATCTTTGAGAAGGCCCGGGAACTGGGCGTGGCCGTCTACGCGCTCAATGTGCCGCCCCGGGTAGTCAGGCTGTACCGGACTGAAGGCGAAGAAAATCTTGATGAGCAGGACCGGACCTATCTGCCTGCCCAACTCATCGGCCCTTCGGAAGAACAGATCGAGGCCTTGCAAGAGGAGATGGAGCGGCACGGGGCCATGGCCCAGGAACGCGGCTCCACCGGCTTTTCTCCGGAAAGGTTTTTCCGCATCCAATCGCTGTGGGATTCCATGATGGCTGAGCAAGCCCTGCGCGTGGCCAGGGAAACCAATCGCCAAGTGGTCATCCTGGCGGGCCAGGGCCATGTTGAACAGGGCTGGGGCATTCCCCACCGCTTGGAAACCCTGGCTCCGGGAAGCGAAGCGCTGCTGGTGGTCCCCTGGCGCGGCGAGGAAATCGAGGACGATCCCGGCCAAGTCTTATTCTATTGCGGCTTGTCCCATCGTAGCCGCTTGGGCTTCACCCTGATTTGGGATCTCGAAGCAAATGACGGAAGGGGCGGCGCGCTGGTGGAAGAGGTCGAGCCGGGTTCCCGCGCCGAGGCGGGTGGAGTAGTTGTGGGCGATCTGATCATCAAGGCCCAGGGGTTGGAGGTGGACTCCATGGGCGTGCTGCACCAGGCAGGCATGCAAGCGGCCCAGGAGGACCACATTTTGCGGCTCACAGTGCTGCGTGGTGGCGACGAGATCGGCCTGGAAGTGGACATGGCCTCCAATGACAGCGAGAGCGAGTAGCTTGGGAAGCAGCCGTGCCTGAACTTCCAGAAGTCCACACCATAGCTTGCGGTTTGGAAACCGCGCTCCAGGGCCGGGAATTCACCGGCGTGGAGGTTCGCCGCCCGGCCTCCGTGGATGGAGACCCGTCTTGGCTGGCCAAGGAACTGCCGGGCAAGATCATCACGCGGGTATGGCGGCGGGGCAAGGCGCTTATCATGGATGTGGAACCCAAGCTTGTCCTGGGCTTTCACCTGCGCATGACCGGCCGTTTGTACCTGCCCGAGCCCGGAGCCGAACCGGGAAAACACACCCACCTTATTTTCCGCCTCGCGCCAAAATCCGGGCAAAGTGACCGTCTGTTTTTCGAAGACCCCCGCACGTTTGGTTCTTGCCGTCCCATGCGCCAAGGGGAGCTTGCGGACTGGCCCTTTTTCGCGGCCTTGGGTCCCGAGCCCCTTGATATTTCGGCCCAGGAATTCGCGGGACTCTTCAAGGGCCGCAGCGCCAAGGTAAAAGGGCTGCTTCTGGACCAGACATTCATTGCGGGCATTGGCAATATTTACGCGGACGAGTCCTTGTTCCGGGCCAAGATCCGGCCCGACGCAGGGGCCGACAGCCTGAGCGCCGAAAAGCTGCGCGGCCTGCACAAGGTGCTGGTTGAGGTCCTCAATGAGGCCATCGCGGCCTGCGGTTCGTCCATCAGCGATTACCGCGACGCCCAAGGCAATGCTGGAGCTTTTCAGAACGAGTTCCGCGTGTATGGCCGGGCTGGTGAGGCGTGTATGGCCTGCGGGTCCAAACTCTCCGCCATGAAAGTGGCGGGGCGAACTACGGTGTATTGCTCGCGCTGCCAACCCAAGAGGCGCAAGTAAGCGAATTTACGCTCTAGAAAAAGTCTTGCGGACGGGCCTTGGGGGGAGTAAGGGCTGGGGAGTCGTTGCAGGACCTGTCCCGGCCCATGCAGGACAAGCTCACTTAAACAAAAAGGCCCCAAAAATGGGGCCCTTGAGAGCGGTGGGGCGAGAGAGGGGACTTGAACCCCCGGCAACACGGGCCACAACCGTGTGCTCTACCACCTGAGCTACTCCCGCCGCGACAGAATTAGAGACTATATAGTTCATCTCCGCAGTGGTCAAGAAAATACCCGGTGCTTACCCCTAGCGGTTTACCAAGCGATTCACCTAACGATTCAAACACGATTCTTACGAGGCATACATGGAAAAGCTGGTTATCGAGGGCGGCGCGCCCCTGTCCGGAACCATCGCCGTGAGCGGCTCCAAGAACGCTGCCCTGCCCATCCTCATGGCCGCGATCCTGGTCAACGGCAACATCACTTTTACCAATGTCCCCAACCTGAAGGACATCCGCACCACTTTGAAGCTGCTGGACATCCTGGGCTGCAAGTCCACCTTTGACGGCAGCACCGTGACCATCGACTGCCAGGATCTGACCCCGGAAGCGCCCTACGAACTGGTCAAGACCATGCGCGCATCCGTGCTCTGCCTGGGGCCGCTTCTCGCACGCATTGGCCGGGCCAAGGTGGCCTTGCCCGGTGGTTGCGCCATTGGGGCGCGGCCCGTGGACATGCACCTCACGGCCCTGGAAAAGATGGGCGCGGAGCTGGACCTGGATTCCGGGTATATCAACGGCAAATGCAAGGGCCTCAAGGGCGCGCACATCCAGTTTCCCTTCCCCACGGTGGGCGGCACCGAGCACGTGCTCATGGCCGCGTGTTTGGCCGAGGGCGAGACCGTGCTTGAGAACGTCGCGCGCGAGCCCGAGGTCAGCGACCTGGCCGAATTCCTGATCAAGTGCGGGGCCAAAATCAGGGGCCACGGCACCAGCGTGATCCACGTTGAAGGCGTGGAAAGCCTTGCGGGCTGCGAATACGCTGTCATGTCCGACCGCATTGAGGCCGGAACCTTCATGGCTGCCGCAGCCATTACCGACGGCGAGGTCCTGCTTGCCAACTGCCCGTTCAAGGAACTGGACGCGGTTGTGGACAAGCTGCGGGAAATGGGCGTGTTGCTGGAACAGCGCGATGATGGAGTACTGGTCAAGCGCAATGGCGAGTTGGTGGGCGTGGACGTGACCACCATGCCTTATCCCGGCTTTCCCACGGACATGCAGGCCCAGATCATGGCCTTGATGACCCTGGCCAAGGGCTCGGGCATCATTGAGGAAAGGATTTTCGAGAACCGCTTCATGCACGTGCAGGAACTGGTGCGCATGGGCGCGAAGATCAAGCTCAAGGGCAACTCGGCCATGGTCCGGGGCGTGGACACACTCAAGGGCGCACCGGTCATGGCGTCGGACTTGCGGGCCAGCGCCTCCCTGGTGGTGGCCGGACTGGCCGCCGAGGGAACCACCGAGGTCCAGCGCATCTACCACCTGGACCGGGGCTACGAGCGCATTGAAGAGAAACTGACCAACGTGGGAGCGCGCATCCGCCGCGTGGACGAATAACCGCTGCCGGGAGGCCCGGTGCAGGGGACGTCACTCCAATCCAACGTAAGCGAGGGGGGCTGGTTCCCCCCTCTTGTTGCGTGGCAGTTCCTGGTCCTGGCCTTTGCCGGCGGCATCCTTTCCCTGGAATATCCCCTACCCGCCTTACTGGGCGTAGCCGTCATCCTGGCCCTGGCCATTACCAAGGGCCGGGGCCTTTTGTTTTGGCTCGTGTTCGGCTTGGTGTTCGCGGCCGGGTATGGGGCCGCGTTTCTTGACCGGCCTGCCTTTCCGGATCCGGATTCACTTCTCAGGCCCTGGATGGTGGAGCGTGAAAAAGTGCGGGTCACAGGCCGGGTCGAGCAGGTCAGTTCAAGTTACAGTGACAGGCTGCGCCTGACCCTGGTTGACGTATCATGTGAGTTGGAGGATGGGACCCGCGGCGAACTCCCGGGCAAGGTCAAGTGGTCCTGGGAATACCCGGAATTCCGCCCCTTGCCCGGCCAGGTGGTGGCCCTGACCACCCGCATTAGGCCCGTGCGCTCATTCGCTGATCCCGGAACCTGGGACACGGAAACCTATTGGGCGCGGCAAGGGGTGTTCCATACCTGCTACACCCGCGAGGACAAGGCTGATGTGAGCGTTGTCCAGGACACGCCTACCTTTTTCTCCAAAGTCCGCAACGGCCTGTTCGAGCGGTTCCTGACCCGGCTCGGCGGGGAAGAGAACTTGAGCCAGGGCCAAGCCATGCTCGCGGCCCTGCTTTTTGGCGAACGCATGTACCTGGACGTGGCCACCGCGGACAACATGGCGCGGGCCTCCTTGTCGCACACCCTGGCCTTGTCCGGCCTGCACGTGGGGTTCATGGCCCTGTTCGGCGTGATTTTGGCCCATGCCGTTGGCAGGCTGCGGCCCGGCCTCTACCTTTGCATGCCCCGGCCCAAGCTTGCCGTGCTGTTCGCCGCGCCGCTCATCCTGATATATGTCTGGCTCGGGCAAGGCTCGCCGTCCCTGGTCCGGGCCGCGATCATGTTCGGGTCCTGGGGTTTGCTCCTGCTGCTCAACCGGGGCCGGGTGCTCATGGAAGGGCTGTTCATGGCCCTGGCGCTCATATTGATATTCTCGCCATCGTCCATGTTCGACTTGCGCTTGCAGCTCTCTGCCATGGCCGTGGCCGGGATCGGCGTGTTCGTGGAAGGTTTTGGCCCTTGGCGCAAGCGGGTCGGAAACTGGGCTCAGGATGCACTTTGGCGGCGAATGCTGGCCCGGGGCCTGGACTTGCTTGGGGTGAGCGTGGCCGCCAATGTGGCGTTGCTGCCTTTGGTAGTGGAAAATTTCGGTGAACTCACGCCCCATCTCTGGACCAATGTGGTGTGGTTGCCCATCCTGGGCATGGTGGTCATGCCCCTGGCCGTTCTCGGCTTGGTCCTGTGCATGTCCTCCCTGACCTCGCCATTGGCGGGACGGTTCTTTGACGCCGCGGCCTGGATATTGGACGGACTGTGCGGGGGCCTGACGTGGATGGAAGGGCAGGGGCTGTTGCAGGTGTCGATTCCGCCCCGGCCTGGCTGGACCTGGGGGTTGGGCTATTGGACGCTCCTGGTCTGCGGCATGTTCCTATTGCAGAAAATGGCGCGGCGGGCCGCTGTTCCTGGGAAACAGGCCAGAATCAATCAATGGCGGGTCTGGGCCGTGGCCCTGTTCGCCGTAGCGTGCATGGCCTGGCCCTTTGTCCAAGAGCAAGCGCGCATAGTCCGGGGACAGGTGACCCTGACCGTGCTCGACGTGGGCCAGGGCCAATCCTTGGTCCTGGAGACGCCGGACGGGTCGCGGACCCTGATCGACGGCGGTGGATTCTTGACCGATAAGTTCGATGTGGGCAAGGCCATCGTGGCCAAGGTGCTCACGCGCAACCGGCAGGCAGTGCTGGACCGGATCGTGGTCAGCCACCCGGACCTGGACCACATTCGCGGCACCCTGTACCCCTTGGAGCGCTTTGAAGTGGGAGAGTACGTGGGCAACGGGAAACTGCCCGGTGGTGAATGGGATTTGGCGAGGCTGGAGCGCGCCCTTGCTGATGCGGACATGCAGCCCCAGGTTTGGCGGGCCGGAGACGTAATCGATTTGGGCCAAGGCGTGGCCTTGGAGGTACTGCACCCCTCTCCGGATTTCGAGTCCACCAAGGGCAATGACCATTCCCTGGTCATGCGCTTGACATGGCAGGGCCATGGCCTGGCCTATTTGCCAGGGGACGTGGAAACCAAGGCCATCAACCGGGTTCTGGAAGAGGATGTCGAGCATGAGGCCCAAGTCCTGCTCCTGCCCCACCATGGCTCAAAGTCCAGTACAAGCCCGGAGCTATACCAAGCAGTGGACCCAGACCTTGCCGTGGCCAGTTGCGGCTATCTCAATTACTGGCGCTTTCCTTCGGCCGAGGTGCGCCAGGCCCTGGAAGAGGCTGACATACCGCTGCTCACAACGCCTGAGTGCGGCGCGATCCGTTTTTCCTGGGCTGCGCCGGATCAGGAACCGGAAATTCAGACCATGCGGGAGTGCATGGGGTCGGCTCAGTACATGAGATAAAACCCCAGTTCCTTGTTCAGCCCTTCAACGTTGGTGAAACGTGCGCCCACATGGCCCTGGTGCAGATTCATGATCTCCACCTGGCGTTTGATCTCGGGCGTGGTGCGGGTATCCAGGCGAAAGGAGACCTTGACCAAGTCCCCGGGATCAAGCTCAGGACCTTGGCTCGGATGAAAGCCGACACCGCTCAAGGATACGTCCACAACAGTCATGAGGCCTGCCTGGCCCGAACTCTCCAGTTCGTACACACCCTGCAGCTCCACGTCCTTGCGAAAGTCCCTACGGAACTCCAAACAACTCGCGTATTTTCGGCCGCAGTGGCACTTCACGCCAAAGAGTTTCTTGTTGCTGTCCAGGCGGTTCAGGGCAATGGCTTGATCGTGGCCGCAGTGGGGACAGACCAAGGTGACCGTTGCCGTGTCCTGGTCAATGGGGAAAACCTGGGGTTGGATTGGAATGGATTGAGGCATACATCACTTCCCGTACTGTGAGTACTGTTTTGCTGTATATACAGCATTATTACCGGGTTTGTCACCCCGGACGGGAAGAAAATGCGAGAAGCGTGCCAGACTAGAAGACCATGTGCATGCGTTCCTTGACCACAGTGAGGGTGGTTTCGGCTTCGGCAATGGCGCGTTCGTTGCCCCTGCGCAGGATGTCCCAGAGCATGTCCGGGTCGGCGTCCAAGGCTTTTCTGCGGGTGTGCAGGGGCTCGAGAAAGGTCTCCATGTTCTGGAGCAGCATTTTTTTGCAGTCCACGCAGCCCCAGGTGGCCTGGGTGCAGCCCTCGCGAACCTCGGCTTGCTGCTCGTGGCTGCTCATGAGTTCATGGTAGGGGAACAGGTTGCAGACCTCGGGGTCGCCGGGGTCGGATTTGCGCTTGCGGTTGGTGTCCGTGAGCATGGACATGACCTTGGGTTTGACCTCGTCCATGGGTTCGCCCAGGCCAATGGCGTTGCCGTAGCTCTTGGACATCTTGCGGCCGTCAAGGCCCGGACACTTGGCCGCTTCTGTGAGCTTGGCCTGGGGTTCGGGCAGGAATTGGCCGTAGAGGTGGTTGAAGCGCCGCGCGATCTCCCGGGTCAGCTCCAGGTGGGGCAGCTGGTCCTGGCCCACGGGCACGACTTGGGGCAGGTAGCTCAGGATGTCCGCTGCCTGGAGCACGGGGTAGCCCAGAAAGCCCAAGGTGTTGAGGTCCTTGGCCACCAGTTCCTGCTTGAGTTCCTTGTACGTGGGATTGCGTTCCAGCCAGCCCAGGGGCGTGATCATGGACAGCAGCAGATGCAGTTCCGCGTGGTGCTTGTTTTCGGATTGCTGGAAAATGATGCACTTGTCCGGGTCCAGCCCGGCCGCGATCCAGTCCTTGACCAGTTCGGGCACGAACGACTTGATGCGCGAAGGGTCGGAATATTCGCTGGTCAGGGCGTGCCAATCCGCCACAAAGTAAAAACATTCGTATTCATCTTGCAGCTCAATCCAGTTCTTGAGCACTCCGAAGTAGTGGCCGAGGTGCAAGGGGCCGGTGGGGCGCATGCCGGAAACAATACGTTGGCGGGTGGCGGACATGGTGACTCCAGTTGGGGGTTACATGAACAGCTCGGGAGGCAGGCCCAGGACGGTGGTGACCAGGGAGAGCATCAGG
>QZKZ01000201.1 GCA_004796465.1 Desulfovibrio sp. | reverse complement strand
CTTGCGCGGGGTCCTCGCGTTTTTCCGCAGCGACCTGAGCCGCTTCGGCTACCTCCCCGGAGCTGACGACCCGGGATATGTCCATGCCGGTCCGGGCTGGAGCCCGGATGGCAAATACCTGGCCTTTTCCCGCGCGCCTGTGATCGAGGAGTACTTGCCGGTCATGGACGGCCGGGGCTCATTTCCCGCCGCCCCTGGTGAAGACATCCACGACCTCAATGCGCGCTATCCCATGCGCTTTGACATTTACCGCATTCCCTTCAATGACGGCGCGGGCGGCGAGGCCGAGCCCATGCCAGGCGCATCGGACAACGGCCGCTCCAATTACTGGCCCAGGTATTCACCGAACGGCCAATGGCTGGTCTACACCCAAGCGGACAACGCCATGATGAATCAGCCCAACAGCGACCTGCACATCATCCCGGCCCAGGGCGGGGAGTCCCGCCGTTTGGCATGCAGCCGGGACAGCCACAATTCCTGGCATTCCTGGTCGCCTGATTCGGGCTGGATGGTGTTTGTTTCAAAGACCTTGGGACCGCATACCCGGCTCTTTCTGGCCAAGATGCATCCGGACGGCACGAGCAGCCCGCCCGTATACCTGCACCGCTTTGCCACGGAGGACATGGCCTCTGTGCTGCCTGAATTCGCCCCGCAAGGCTTGGTAAACATGGACGGGATTTCCCTGGACATGGAGTAGCTGGGGACTGCTGCCAAGCCCACCACACGTGTCAAACTTTACGTTATGAGTCCTTTCGGCTAGAAATGAATAAATCAAGACTGTTGCGTTGCATCCTTAACCCGCCGCCACCAAGGGAGGAACCATGCGTTGTATGACCACTATTGCCGTGCTCGCTGTTGTTATCTCTGGATTGCTCTTTCCTGTTCAATCCGCCCTGGCCGAGGGCGACTGCAGCATATTCGTTGTTATGAGCTACCATGAGGATTTTCCCTGGAGCCAGGAGGTCAAGCAAGGTCTTGATGCGGGATTGGCAGGCCGGTGTTCCGCTGAATACTTCTACCTGGACACCAAGCTGCATCCGGAAAACGGAGAGGCCTTGGCCCAGGAAGCCTTGTCGCGGTACCAAGAACTTGCGCCCGACCTGGTCATCGCGGCTGACGACAATGCCCAATCCATGTTCGTGGTTCCCTATCTCAAGGACAATGCGGACACGCCCGTGGTGTTCTGCGGGGTGAACGCCGAGCCCGAGGCTTACGGTTATCCTGCGTCCAACGTGACTGGTGTGCTCGAGCGTTTCCTGGTCTGCCGCTCCCTGGAACTGCTCAAGGAGATCGCACCTGAAGTGGAAAAGGTGGCTTTTCTCATGCGCGGCGGCCTGACCACCACGGACCTGCTCTACAACCAGATCAAGGCGGACATTGGCGGGTGCGATTTTGCAGCCGTGGGCTACGCCGAGCCCGAGACCTTGGCCGAGGCCGTGGCCCAGGCCCAAGCATTCGCCGAAACCAGCGACGCCCTGTTCCTGGAGCACGTGGAAGGCTTGCCCGACGCCAACGGCAACGCCCTGTCTACATCGGACGCGGTGGCCGCTATTCTTGCGGCGTATGGCGCCAAGCCCTCCACGGGCGGCTCGGATTTTACTGTACGCGACGGTGTGCTTTGCTCGGTGGTGGACTCGGGCAAGGAGCAGGGTTCCCTGGCCGCGGAAATGGCGCTCCAAATTCTCGACGGCGCGGCCGTGGCTGACTTGCCCATCATCCGCAACCACACGGGCCGGGTCGTGGTCAATGCCGCGACCTTGGAAGAATTGGTCTTGTCCTTGCCGGAAAGTGTGGGGGAAGAGGCGGTTTTGGTCGGGCAGTAGTTTATTCGCTCTCGACGGATTTCTTGGATATATAGCCCTGCTGCTTCAGCTTGGAGGTGGCGGGGCTTTTATTGGCGGGGGGAGTGGCGGAGGGAGAGGGATTCGAAAAAGTATCTCAATATGCTGAATACAAGAACATATCAAGACAATATGGCGTTCATGCCCCCAGATTTGCCCCCAACTAAAATTTCTTACTACATTATAAATATCAGGCTGTTATAAGATAAATTCGAATCCCAGCCTGGAAATACAACCACCTGACACTATTCATACAACTAACTGATTATACAGTGTGTTTATCGACCATCCGTCTGTACACCACGACCTCGTCATGTTTCAATCCACGCCCCCGCGCGGGGGGGGCGACAGGGCCTGTTCTCCAT
>QZKZ01000359.1 GCA_004796465.1 Desulfovibrio sp. | reverse complement strand
CTCTTCCCCCCACACCCCCCATCTCCCCTTCCAAAGACTTTTACTTGGGGGGGCGCGTGGTGAACAGATGGTGAAGGAAAGCGTCTAGGAACCTGAAAAGGGCAAAAGAAAAGGCGGCCAAGGCCGCCTTTTCCGATGCGTATAAAGAAGAAAGAGGGCTAGTCAGCGATGGCCCACTCGCCGTTTTCAATGATCACCATTTCAAAGGCGTCCTCGGTCAGGCCGTTGTGGTCCTCGGCCGAGAAGTTGAACACGCCGCCCGTGCCCACGAAACCCTGGATCTTTTCCAGGTTGTCGCGGATGTCCGCGGGATCGGCGGACTCGCCCATTTCAATGGCCGTGACCACCAGCATGACCGCGTCCCAAGCATGGCCGCCAAAGGTGGAGACCTGGGAGCCGTACTTGGCTTCGTACTCAGCGATGTAGTCGAGCAGAAGCTGCTTTTGCGGGTTGTCGTCCGCGATTTGGTTAGCCACGATCAAGCGGCCCGCAGGCAGCATGATGCCTTCGCTGGCTTCGCCGGCCAACTCGATGAACTTCTTGGAAGCAACACCGTGGCTCATGTACAGGGGGGTCTCAATGCCCAGCTCAACGCGGTTCTTGGCGATGGCGGCCGGGCCGGGGTTGGTGCCCCAGCAGATGATGGCGTCAGGGCTTTGGTCGTTGATGGTGGTCAATTGGGCGGTCATGACCGTGTCTTCGGGACCGAACACTTCGTCGGCAACCAGTTCCAGGCCCATGGCCGGGACCAGCTCCTGCAGCACGGCGCGGCCTGCCTGGCCAAAGCCGTCGGACACGGAGATGATGGCCACTTTCTTGTAGCCCTGGGCAATGATGTGGTTGAGGATCCGGGTCACGGCATGGCGGTCGGATTGGGGCGTCTTAAACACCCAAGGCGACACGGGCTGGACGATCTTTTCGGCAGCGGCGCAAGACACCAGGGGAATCTCGGCCGTGGCGAACTTGTCCATGATCGCCAGGGTGTTGCCCGAGGTGGAGGGACCCACCACAGCGACAACGCCGTCGTTTTCCAGGAGCTTGTCCGTGCTCAGCACGCACTTGTCCACGTCGGTCTCATCGTCGTACACAATGATTTCGATTTCACGGCCAAGGATGCCGCCTTGAGAGTTGATCGCTTCTTCAAGCATCAGAGCGGTGTTTTTTTCCGGCTCGCCCAAAAAGGAGGCAGGGCCCGTGGCCGAGAACACAGCGCCAATGCGGATGGGTTCTTCCTCGGCAGCCGGTACGGCTTCCTCTGCGGGCTCGGCTTCGGCCTCAGCTTCGACTTCGGCTGCGGGGGCTTGTTCAGCCGCTTCTTCCACAGCTTCCTCTTCGCCGCAACCAAAGGCCATGAGCGCGACGAGCGCCAGCATACATACGCAAAGATACCACCAAGCTTTACGGTGCATGAGACCTCCTCCTGTTTCAATCGTGGGAATAAAAGGAAGTGTCGGCGACCAGCGAGCACCGGGTTACCGCTGATCGAAGACCTCCAGAATCTGCCGCTGGAGGATATGCAGTACGGGAAAGGCGGACAAGTTGTCAAGGCAAGTTGAAGCGTAGCAAGGGGTTGCCGGTGGCTGGGCAACGTTTCAGGCTTGGTCTTTGCCCCCCTGGTTAACGGGGAGGCAAAAGAAAAGGCGGCCAAGGCCGCCTTTTCCATTGTGTATGGAGGAGAGCCGGGGCTATTCAGCGATGACCCACTCACCGTTTTCAATGATCACCATTTCAAAGGCGTCCTCGGTCAGGCCGTTGTGGTCCTCGGCCGAGAAGTTGAATATGCCGCCCGTGCCTACGAAGCCCAGGATTTTTTCCAGGTTGTCGCGGATGTCCGTGGGATCGGCGGACTGGCCCATTTCAATGGCCGTGACCACCAACATGACCGCGTCCCAAGCATACCCCCCAAAAGAGGAGACCTGGGCGTCGTATGTGGCTTTGTACTCGGCAATGTAGTCGAGCAGAAGCTGTTTCTGGGGATTCTCGTCCGCGATTTGCTCGGCCAGGATCAGGCGGCCCGCGGGCAGCATGATACCTTCACTGGCTTCACCGGCCAATTCGATGAACTTTTTGGAAGCCACGCCGTGGCTCATGTACAGGGGAGTCTCAATGCCCAGCTCAACGCGGTTCTTGGCGATGGCGGCTGGGCCGGGGTTGGTGCCCCAGCAGATGATGGCGTCGGGATTTTGGTCGTTGATGGAAGTGAGTTGGGCGGTCATGATCGTGTCCTCGGGACCGTAGACTTCGTCGGCAACCAGTTCCAGGCCCATGGCCGGGATCAGTTCCTGCAGCACGGCGCGGCCTGCCTGGCCAAAGCCGTCGGACACGGTGATGATGGCCACTTTCGTGTACCACTGGGCAATGACGTGGTTGAGAATCCGGGTCACGGCGTGACGGTCGGATTGGGGGGTCTTAAAGACCCAAGGCGACACGGGCTGGACGATCCTTTCAGCAGCGGCGCAGGACACCAGGGGGATCTCGGCGGTGGCGAACTTGTCCATAATCGCCAGGGTATTGCCCGAGGTGGAAGGCCCCACCACCGCGACAACCCCGTCGTTTTCCAGGAGCTTGTCCGTGCTCAGCACACACTTGTCCACGTCGGTTTCGTCGTCGTACACGATAATTTCAATGTCACGGCCCAGAAGACCACCACGGGAATTGATGGTCTCTTCAAGCATGAGCACGGTATTTTTCTCCGGCTCGCCCAAAAAGGAAGCAGGGCCAGTGGCCGAGAATACGGCGCCGATGCGGATAGGCTCTTCCCCGGCAGCAGGAACCGCTTCCTCCGCGTGCTCTGCCTCGGCTGCGGGGGTTTGTTCAGCAGCTTCCTCAACAGCTTCCTCATCGCCGCAACCAAAGGCCATGAGCGCACCGAGTATCAGCATACAAAGACAACAATACCACCAAGTTTTCCGGGCCATGTGCCCTCCTCTTGTTTTGAGTCGTGGAAGAAAAGGGAAATATCGGTGAGCAGCGAGCACGGGGTTACTGCTGATCGAAAACTTCCAGCATTCGCCGTAGGATGAGCTGAAGTACGAGAAAGGCAAACAAACTGTCAAGGCAGGTTGGAGTAGTGGCTGGGGTAGCCTCAGGAACTTCAGTGGTTCAGGCTTGTTTTTCGTACTCGGTATCAGCAGGGAGTCCAGAGCCCTGGGCTGCTGTCCGGGCCAAGTCATCGCACCGTTCATTCTCTGGATGGCCGCTGTGGGCCTCGACCCAGTGCAGGGTCACGGAATGGGTTTGGAGCAGGGGCAAGAGGCGTTGCCACAGGTCCTGGTTTTTAACGGGCTTTTTGTTGGCTGTTTTCCAGCCCTTTTTCTGCCAAGATGCAAGCCAGCCCTTTTCCACAGCGTCGCGCACGTAACGGGAGTCCGTGTGCAGGTCCACGCGGCAGGGCCGGGTCAAGGCGGAGAGCGCCTCAACAGCGGCCAGGATTTCCATGCGGTTGTTGGTGGTCAAGCGGAAGCCGCCGGAGAGCTCCTTGCGGGTGTCGCCTTTGATGAGCAGGACGCCCCAGCCGCCAGGGCCGGGATTGCCCAGGCAGGAGCCGTCCGTATAGATGGTCACGGGTGTCAGGGAGTCGGTCATTGCGAGGGAGTTTCCAGCTCTGGTATGGGGCAGTCCAATTCTTCGAGAATAAGAAGTAAAGCTTGGTCCAGCTCTGCAGCCCAGACGTCTTTTTCAAACCAAGAGCCTTCTTCAATGTAAAAGGCAAAATGGTCGGTTGTAAGGTAGTCGTGCAACCATTCCTCAAAGTTTATGTAGGATGGAAAGATTATTGTGACCTTTCGGCCTTCGGGGTACAGCGCCACAAAAATGGTCTTGCGATCCAACTCAGGCACTTCAAAGGGTTCGGTCCGGATGTGGACCTTGAGGCTCAGGCCGAGTTCGTCGTGAAGGATATTGACGTATGCCCGCAATTTCTTCTTAGTGTCCCAATCCAGGGTATCGGTCTGGTCCCAGATGTCGGAGCGGGACTTGATGTCCTCCATGGATTTGCCCGTGGTGATCCAAAACAACCACGCCACGCCCACGAACAAGGTGATGAGCAGCACGAAACGCAAGAACTGCTCGCCTGGCTTGCCCGAGCGGATGAGTGGGGCTCTATTGCGCGAAAAGAACATCACGAGTTCAACCTGTTATAATTATTATAACAGGCTGGACAGCTCCCATCAAGACTCGGTTTCCGGTTCCTCGTCCATGGCGGCCATGGCGACAATGGCTTGGGCATATCCCATGCGCACCTGCTCCATGTACTCGGGATCAATGGAACCTTTCCAGGTGGTGATCTCGGTGAAGCGCTTGGGAATCTTGGCGTTGATCGGGTCAAAGCCGGAGCGGCACTTGAGCCGCCAGCGCATGCGCTGCACCTTTTTGGCGCTTTCCAGGAGATTGTCCGCTGTCGCGGTCATGCCCACGGCGGCCAGGGCCTCTTGCAGACGTTCCTGGCTGTAAGCCGAACGCGCGAACAAACAAGATACCATGCTGGTGAGCTGGATCCGGTCCACATCGTCCTTGACCAGAAAGTCGATGGCCTTTTGCGCGTCCTTTTCCTTGACCTTTTGGTCGTAGGAATACGCGCCCGTGTCCAAGTGGGAGTGGCGGAATCCCAGGGTTTGGGCCGCAAAAAAAACTTCGCCCGTGGCGTAGCCCGCCATTTCCTGGCCCAGGACACACGCGAAATCACCGCCACCGTATTGGGCAACAGCCGCGGGCGTGCCCATGGACAGGGCCGCGTAGAAGTCGTTGCTCTTGTTGCCCATGTGGGCCACGGCCTGCACATAGCCGTTGACCTCGCCAAAAGCCAGGGGCACCAGGGTCTCTTCCTCGGAAATCAAGCCCGTATCAAGGGCTTCCGTGGCCCAGGCCAGGGCCACGCCCGCGCCCATGACATCAAGCCCCTGCTTTTCGGTTTCATCAAGCAAGGCCAGGACGTCGGAGGCCTTGGTCAGGCCGAGCATGGTGCCTTCGGCGAACACGGATTCGTAGTCGTAGTTGACTTGTTTATAGAGGTACTCGTGCTCCTTGGCGAACTGCTGGCGCAACAACCCGATGTGGATGCAGCCCACCGGGCAACCAGAACACGCGGTTTGGCGCAAGAGCAACTGCTCGGCAAAGACCTCGCCGGAGATACCTTCCACTCCGGGGTCTGTGGTGGCTTGGAGGTTGCGCCAGGGCAGGGCCTTGAGCTCATTGAGGGGAATCAGGTTCGAGGGCGTGCCCAGGTCATGGTACTTGCGCATCATGTCCGTGGTAGTCAGTTGGCCGAACAGCTCCTTATACAGGGAGTTGTAGTCCTTGCCGCCGGGCAGGTCCAGATCGCCGTCGCCTTCGATGATCACGGCCTTGAGGTTCTTGGCGCCCATGATCGCGCCCGAGCCCAAGCGGCCGAAGTGGCGGTAGGAGTCCACGTTGATGCAGGCCATGGCCGAGCCGTTTTCGCCTGCCGGGCCGATGCGCAGGATGGTGCGGTGACCGGACATGGAGCGGCGGCTGATGCGCCGGAGCAGCTTGCCCGCGCCGAAAACGTCTTTGCCGCGCAAATAGTCAACGTCATAGATATCGATGCGGCGGGTGCCCACAGTGAGGCAGGAGAGCCGTTTGGCCCGGCCTGTGATCATCAGGCCGTGCAGGCCCGCGAAACGCAGGGCCAAGGCCAGGCGGCCTCCCGCGTGGGACTCGGCGTATTGGTTGTGGTAGGGCGACAGGAAGGCGCACACGGTCTTGCTCATGAGCGGGTAGCAGCCTGTCAGGGGGCCGGCCACAAAAATGAGCGGTTGCCTGGGATCGTCCCAAGACCCTTCGGGATCGCCGTATTCCTCGAACAGGGCGGCAGCCAATCCGGAGCCGCCCAAGACCTCGGCTGGATCGCCGAATTCCAGGACCTTGCCCCGGCCCGAATCAAGATCCATGTGCATGATGCGGAAAGGAGCGTCAGGCATGGTCGGCCTCCTTGGGGGTCTCGGAGCTTGCGTTGGGCTCGGGTTGCGAGGTTTCCATATCCACGAGTTCGAGGCAGCCCTGGGGGCAAAACGCCACGCACCGGCCGCAATGGATGCAGATGTAGGGTTTGTTGTTTTCCACACCCAAGTAGATAGCGTCAACCGGGCAGGCAGCCGCGCATTTGCCGCAACGGATGCACATGGAGCGGTTGACCTTGACCCCGCCGTCCCTGCGTTGGGTCAGGGCTTCGGTGGGGCAAACCTCGGCGCAGGGCGCGGGGTCGCAGGCCACGCAGACCTTGGCCTCGAATCCCGAACTCATGCCGCCCGAAGTGTGGATGCGGATGCCCGAGCAACTCCAGGACAAACGCTTGTGCACCAGCCTGGCGCAGGCCAGGGAGCAGGAATAGCAGCCAATGCAGCGTTCCATTTTGGATGCCGCCAAACGTTTCATTATGTATCCTCCCCGTAAGGGCTCTGTAGTCGTATTGAGCGACGAAATTTCAGATGGTCGGGACTGACCGTATATATCCTGCTTTTCAGGAAGATGACAACTCGCCTATCCATTGGGTGACAGGCTCTTCTATCATTTCGCGGATTGCCTCCAACCGGTCCCGGGTCTCGGCCTCGAAACGCATGACCAACGCGGGCTGGGTATTGGACGCCCGCACCAAGGCCCACCCATCGTTAAAGAGCACGCGCACCCCATCCACGTCAATGGTTTCATACTGATAGGAGAAGGTTTCCTTGGCTTTTTCAGTGACCAGGAATTTTTTCTCCTCAGGGCAAAACACGCGTATCTCCGGGGTGACAAAGGTTTGGGGCCAGTCCTCCAGCATCGCTGACAAGGGTGTTGTTGGATTCTTGGTCATGATCTCCAACAATCTCGCCGCGCCATAGGCTGCGTCGTCAAAGCCCAGGTAACGGTCAGCGAAAAACACGTGTCCGCTCACCTCACCGCCCAAGAGGGCCCCTGTCTCGCGCATCTTGGCCTTGATCATGGAATGCCCGGCTTGCCACATGAGCGGCTCTCCGCCGTGGGCCTGGATGTCCCGGTACAGGAGGTGGGAGCATTTGACCTCGCCGATGACCATGGCGCCGGGATGCTCCTTGAGCAGGTCCCGGGCGTAAATGGCCAACAAGCGGTCGCCGTACAGCATCTCACCCTTTTCATCAAAAGCCGCGATACGGTCCGCGTCGCCGTCCAAGCCAATGCCCAGGTCAGCCTTTTCCGCCACGACCCTGGCCTTGAGTTCCCCCATGTTCTCTTCCACAACAGGGTCGGGGTGGTGGTTGGGAAAGGTCCCGTCCGGTTCACAGTTGATGGCCACGACCTCGGCGCCCAGCTTGCGCAACAGGTCCACGCAAATGAGGCCGCCCGCGCCGTTGCCGCCGTCCACCACCACCTTGATCGGGCCGTGCAAGGCGGCTCGTCCGGCCATGTCCTCAAGGTAGGTGGGCACGATGTCGTGTTCGCCCAGCACACCGCTCAGGGGAGCGACCGTGTCTTCCCGAGCATTGGCCATGAGTTCGGCGATTTCCTGAATCTGGCCGGTATGCAGAGTCGCGCCTTGGCAATAGATCTTGAAACCGTTGTATTCCGGCGGGTTGTGGCTGGCCGTGACCATGACCCCCGCGTCCACTTCAAGGTAGGCTGCGGCAAAGTAGAACACGGGCGTGGGAACCATGCCCAGGGAGATGACGTCGACTCCGGTCTGCATCAAGCCTTGGGCGACCTCGGCCGCCAGCTCCGGGGAACTCAACCTGCAATCGCGGCCCAGCACGGCCCTGGGCCGGCCCTTGGCCAGGAAATACTCGCCGCAGGCCCTGCCCAATGCGCGGGCAAAAGAAAAGTTGATTTCCGTGCCAACCCTGCCACGGATATCATAGGCGCGAAAAATGTGATCCAGCATGCGGAATTCCACGTAATAAAGTGAAGATGACCCCAGAGCACATGGCCCAAATGAGGGTCGATGTAAAGGGCTTTTCACGCGATCAGGGTTGACCTGCTCACAATCTTGCTTATACATACAGAAGATGAACTGGGATTGGGATAAGCTGCAACAACGACGGCAAGGCCGACCTAGCTCCGAGCCACCCCGGCCGGGGTTTGATCGCTTGGGGGACGGGTTTCCCCGCTTTAAATTCAACTCCGGCTGGATGGTCATGGGCTGTATCGCCATAGTGGTCATCTGGCTGCTTTCCGGGTTTTTTACGGTAGACGCGCCTGAACGAGGCGTCGTGCTCCGGTTTGGGGCCTTTTCCCGGGCCATGGGGCCGGGATTGCATTACCACTGGCCCTGGCCCATTGAGGGCGTGGAAAAGGTCAATGTGGAGGAAGTCCGCCGGGTCGAGGTGGGCTTTTATAGTCTGGGCCGGGAGTCCGAGTTCCAGCAAGGTGAGCTGCGCGTGGTGCCGGAAGAATCGCTGATGCTGACCGGTGACGAGAACATCGTGGATGTGCAGTTCATTGTGCAATTTCAGGTGCGTGTGGATGAAGAGAACCTGGGGGTCCGCGATTACCTGTTCAACGTCAAGGACCAAACCGAAACCGTGAAAAGCGTGGCCGAGGCGGCCATGCGCGAGGTCATCGGCGAAAACGACATTGACGGCGCCCTGACCGACGGCAAGGAACAGATCCAAAACGACACCGAGGAGTTGATCCAGGAAGTCTTGGATTCCTATACAGCGGGAATTGACGTGATCTCGGTGCAGATGCAAGACGTGCATCCTCCAGAAGAGGTCATAGACGCCTTCAAGGACGTGGCGAGTGCACGCGAGGACAGGGAACGCCAGATCAACAAGGCGCATGCCTACTCCAATGACATTCTCCCCCGCGCCCGAGGACAAGCGGAACAAATGAAGAGGGCGGCCGAAGCTTACAAGGAAAGGGTCAGCCTGGAGGCAGAGGGTGAAGCGTCCAGATTTCTCGCCATCTTACATGAGTACCAAATGGCCCCGGAGATCACCCGCCAACGTTTGTTCATCGAGGCCATGGAAACGGTCTTGGCCAACCCCACGTTGATCAAAATCATCCTCATGGGCCAAGCGGGCGAAGGGACCGTACCCTTGTTGCCTTTGGATTCCCTGACTGAACCTTCAATCGGGGGCGGTGAGGGCGCTGTATCAGGGAGCACCATAATCGAGGAGGTGGAGCAATGAGTAAGACGGGCATGACCTTCCTCGTGTTGGTTGGATTGGTGGTGCTGTTTTTGTGGTCTTCATTGTTTGCAGTGGACCAGCGTGAGACCGCCATCCTGCTCCAATTCGGTAAACCCCTTGAAACCGAGAACGGAGAGCCTGCTCCCGCTTTGGAGCCTGGGCTGCATTACAAATGGCCCTTTGTGCAACGGGCGATTATTTTTGATACTCGTATCTTGGTCTATGACGCTCAACCTGCCGAGGTCCTCACCCTGGATAAAAAGACCTTGGTGGTGGACAACTACGCGAAATGGCGCATCGTTGACCCCTTGGTGTTCTATAACAAGTTGGCCACGATCCCACGCGCCCAGGCTCGCTTGGACGATATTATTTACTCGAATCTGCGCGAAGCCTTGGGCCGTTACACCATGGAAGATATTGTTTCAGAGGAGCGCGATCTGATTATGACCAATGTTACCCTGCGCTCCGCCGAACAGGTCCGGGAGTTGGGTATTGAGATCCTCGATGTGAGAATTAAGCGCACTGATCTGCCTGCGGAAAACGAACGCGCCATTTATGACCGCATGAAGGCCGAACGCGAGCAACAAGCCAAGCAATATCGCGCTGAAGGCGATAGGGAATACGCCGAGATTACCGCTGAGGCCGATAAAGAGCGGACAATCATCCTGGCCGAAGCTGAACGCGAAGCCCAAATCATTCGCGGTCAAGGTGACGCCAACGCCACGCGCATCTACGCCGAGGCCTTGTCCCTCGACGAGGACTTCTACGCCTTTCAGCGCAGCCTGGAAGCATATGTCCAAAGTTTCCAGGAGAATACTCGAATTATCCTCTCGCCTGAAGACAGCCGGTTTTTACGTTTCTTTACTACTCCGCAATAAACCAAGGGTGTTAAGGCGCATGCTGTTCTGGAGCATGCGCCTTTTTCTTATTTATTATATGCCTAAACCAGCATGAAAGCATTCATTGTTGGCGTAAAGGTCATAGCTTTTCTTTATATGTGAATATGTTTATGGGTATGAATCACCAATTTTGGCGAAATAAAGATTTACGTCAAACGATTTTCATGCAGTGAAGTATGCCACCCGTACTGTGAGTGGAATACACTTGGCGTTTGGTAAACAAGCGTTGCGATACCGATTCCCATGTTGACAGGCTAATATTCCAGTGATACTATACAGCTCAACTTTGACTTCGTGGAGAGTATCAATTCCTCGCAACTTTATGCGGGGACAAGGGCCGATAGTCGGTCTAGAAGTCTATAACCTACAAGAATGTATCTTGAATGGCGTTGTTTGACGACACCAAACCGTAACAAAACGCCAGGAAAAGGAGAGAGTATTGTCAACTTTTACCGAAGTCTTTGATCGCATTAAACAGGCCACCAATACCCGCACCCAGGTGGAATTGGCCGAGGTCCTGGATATCCGCCAGTCCAGCATATCCGATGCCAAGAGGCGCAATTCCGTGCCTTCGGATTGGTACATGAAACTTTTTGAGAAGTATGGCCTGAATCCCGATTGGCTCAAGCACGGGACCCGGCCCATGTACCTCAAGTCTGAAACCGGATACGAGCCCCACGACGGCCCGGCAGCGGACAGGGTCATGGAAGACGTGAGTTTCTACGCCGAGCCTGAAAGCAAGGGCCGCACCGTGACCGTGTTTTCCATGCAAGGCGAGGAAGAAGGGCAAATGGGCTGGAAGCCCCGCAAGGTGGGCAAGCTTAACGTGCCCCAATCCTATGCCAAGCCTTCGATCACCATAGTGCGCGTGGATTCCTCGGCCATGGAGCCCCTGCTCAAGCGTGGCGGCTACGTGGGCGTGGACACGGACCATAAGACCGTGCTCTCGGGCGAACTGTTTGCTATCTACGTGCCTTTTGAAGGCATGGCCATCAAACGCATCTTTTTGGATGACGTGAACAAGCGCTTCATCCTGCGCACGGAAAACGCCGAACACCCCGAGCAGTATCTGCCGGTGGGCGAGCATGCCGAAAGGATCATCGGCCGCGTTGTGTGGGTGCTGCAGCACCTGTAAGCCGGCATTGGCATGTTTCCGGAGCGCGATCCGCGCGCCGGGGTTGTGACGCGAACTTGATGCACAAAGGCCGCTATGGGACGTGATACCGTCCCATGGTGGCCTTCGGCTTTTTAGGTATCCGCGCCAGGTTGACGGACCCTTCCGGCGCAAGGTACTCGGCTTGCCACATGGTCCAGACACACAACCATTCCCGGACCTCTGGAGGCGGCTTTGGATTTTGAAGCCTTATGGAGCGGCATTGGCTGGCCGCTCATTCGGTTGATGTTCTTTATTTCCCTGGGGTTGTTCATCGGCAACCTCATCGAAGCCCTGAACTGGACTCGCGGCATGAGCCGTTTGGCGTCCCCCCTGGTCAAGCTCGCCCGGCTCAAGGACATCTCGGGCGCAAGCTTTTCCCTGGCCTTTTTTTCCGGCGTGGCCGCCAACTCCATGCTTTCCGAGCACCACGAACAGGGCAAGCTCACGGACAAGGAACTGGTGCTTTCCAACCTGTTCAACAGCTTGCCCACGTATTTTTTGCATCTGCCCACCATGTTCTTCATCACCCTGCCGTTCATTGGCTCGGCGGCAGTGGTCTACCTGGGGTTGACCTTGTCCGCGGCCCTGCTGCGTACCGTGTTTATCGTGCTGCTGGGGCGCTTTCTCCAGCCCAAGCAGGATGAGGGGTGTTTGCTCTGCATCCTGGATCAGGAAAAATCCAACACCTGGCGCGACGCCCTGAAAAAAAGCTGGAAGCGGTTCAAAAAGCGCATCCGCAAGGTCGCGCTGTTCACGGTGCCTATTTATGTGGGCATGTATCTTATGAAGCGCTATGGCCTGTTTGCGGCCTTTGAATCCTTCCTTGCGGACCACGTGTCCCTTTTAAGCTTTCTTTCGCCAGAGGCCCTGTCTATTGTCGTGTTCCACGTGGCCGCGGAATTCACCGCCGGATTGGCCACCGCCGGAGCCCTGCTTGAGGG
>QZKZ01000423.1 GCA_004796465.1 Desulfovibrio sp. | reverse complement strand
TGCAGGGGCCGCTCTCCAGCGCCCAGGTACAAGGGCTGGGCTTCGAGTAAAGGCGCGCTGAGCTGGTCCACCCGGTCCAGGTCCGGGCAGAGGTTCACATTTTCGCCGTAAGCGCGGGACGAGGCGCTGACCATGGACGAGGCCTGCTCCTCCTGCTCAAGGGCCGCGAAACTGGAGCCTGCCCAGTCCAAGAGATTCCCGGCCAAGGTGGGTTCCTGCCCGACCATGGCCAAGCCGTAAGGCGACTCCTGGGCCGTAACTTCCACGAGCCGGTCCTGGCCCAAGCCCAGGACCAGGGATGCCTCGGGATCATGGACCTCGATCATGTCGCCGGGAAAAAGCGGCATGAACAGGGCCAGGGGAACCCTGTCCTGGCCGCGCGACAGGGTGAACGCGGCTTGGGGGCCGTGGATGGCGTCGATCCAGCCCAAGGCGGTCTCAGCGGCAACAGCAGGGCAAAGCATCAGGACAAGGAGCAGCGCGGCCACGGTTTGACGCACGCCGAAGCACGGCGCGGTTATTCTGGCGATCCTTCCGGGGGCAAATCTGACGGACATGGGGTGTTCCTCCCTCGCAGGGCGGTTTTCCGGAACTCGTCAACGATCTTATACACCTGCACCGCGATGAGGGGAACCGCGAAATCGATCCAGAATCCGTCCCGAAACAGCCAAAAGGTGAGGGGAATCAGCGCCAGCACCACCACCAGCGCGGAAAGCACCATGCCCAGGAAGGAGCTGAAGCGCTGGAAGCACACGCTCATCACCAGGATCAAGGCCATGATGATCAGCAGGCGCAAAACCAGCGGCGGTTTCTTGACCGCGCCAAAGCGCAGGAAGGTGTCCACGGAGTTGAGGATGATCATGGGGCCGGGCATGGAGCCCAGGGGTGTGGCATGCACATCCCGGCTCTCGGCGTGGCTCGCGCCGATGATCAGGACCCGGCCCGCCAAGCTGGGGTCGGGCGGCGGCGCGTCGATTTCGGTCACGGTGTAGGCCGGGCGCACATAGAGCAGGGGTGCGGCTTCGCCCCGAAGCGTAATGTCGGGATAGCGTTCATCTTCTGCCAAATGCCAGGGAATGGAGTAGATGATGCGCCGTTCCATGCGTCCGGCAGCGGGCTCAAAGGTATGGGGGCCGACCTGGAGCTGTTCGGTTTGGTTGTTGAGTTGGGAAAGGAACAGGTCCGGAGCGGCCAGGGACAGGTCATCGCCGAGCAGGAGCAGGCCCGCCAGGACTTGGAAGGATAGCAGGGTCTTGGGCGCCTCCGAATCCCCAGGCAAAATATCTTCCCACAGCCGCCAGCGCCTGATTTGGCCGTCAGGCTCCAGGTCAAAGAGCGTCGAGGCCCAGAACAGGCCGGGCGACTCGGCCACCACCCGGTCGAGGAAAGACGGCCTGGCCTCCAAGGTGTTTTTGGAATCCTCGCCAAGGCCAAGGGGGTGGCGCAGACCTCGGGCCAAAAGGATGGGCGGCGGAGGCGAGTCAGCCGAGTAGTCCAGGGAGGTCAGGTACTCGCGCAGGACTTCGTCGCCGGGCCCTCCAGGTCGGCTGACTTCCACGTCCACGATGATCAGCCTCGCGCCGTTGTCCACACCGTAACGGATAAGACGGCAGAGCTTGGCCCGGTCCGTGAAAAAGGGCTCGTCCCAGCGGCGATACGTGCGCTCGTCAATGTCGAGCAGGGCAAAGGCGAAGCGGTTCCCGGTGTCGTGGACCCCTGTCCCGGCGGCCATGCGCATGATCCAGTCAAAGCCCGTGTCCTCGAAGCGGCGCAAGCGTGCGCTGTCCTGGAACAGGAGCAGGACGCACCAGATCCCCACGCCCACGCACAGGTTTTTCACGAGCCCCTGCATACGGGGGGAGAGGCGGCCCCACGTGCGGCGGAACCAATTGGGGGAAGGGCTGGAAGCTGGAGCAGGCATGGCGATGTCCCGGCCAAGGGCGGCACTGGGCCATGCAGCCCGCGCCTTGGTCCAGTACGGGTATACAGCGCCCGCTACCCGGGCGCAAGGCGCGGAGGAAAAGAGGCTAGGCCTCGGCCTTGGCTTCCACCGGAATTATGGGCTTGGGCTCGGGTTCGGCCTCAATCGTGGGCTTGCGCAGGGGCACGAACTTGAAGGCCCCGACCACGGCAGTGAACGGCGCGACCATGACC
>QZKZ01000315.1 GCA_004796465.1 Desulfovibrio sp. | reverse complement strand
TGGCCCTGGTCCACAAGCAGCTTGAGCACGGGCGCGGCTTGCTTGTGGGTGAGGTCCAGGGGCGCGAGCACGTCCTTGAGGTTGGGGGGTGTCAGGCCCGCCTGGGAGTATGCGTCGAGCAGGGTCTGTTTGAGGCCTTCCTGGTCCGAGGCCAGGGAGACCGTATGGCCGGGAAGGTGGAGCAAGTCCTGATCCTGAGCCAGTTGATTGGTCTTGAGCATGCGCTCAATTAGGAAATGGGCCAACTTGGGCGAAGTTTCCTTGTCCCAGGCCGGAGAGAGCGCGGCGCGGGCCAGGCCTTGCTTGAGGGGGTCCTTGGCGTGGAATGCCTCCAAGAAGGCAAGGGCCTCTTGGGCCATGGCCTCCACGGTGGCGGCGGAAACCACGCGCTGATCCTCACGGTCCACGAGAAAGATGCGGTTCTTGGCCAGCAGGTCGGAGATCGCCTTATCCAAGGCCTTGGCTTCCATGCCCGCGAGAATGGCGAGTTGGGTTTTGGTCGTTCCCCGTGACCCTGTGAGGCGGACCTGGGCTTCGATGAGGTCGGGACCAGTGGCTTGGGTCAGTTCGGCCATGGCTTCGAGTTGCTTGCCCAAGCGGCCTTTTTCCGGGGGCAGGGGATTGATGACCCACCCACCGGCCACGGTGCGCAAGGGGGAAAAGGCGCGGACCACAACCCGGTCCCCGCGTACCGCAGGCAGCGGAGAAGTGAAGCGCACCCGGCACAGGCAGGTTTCCCCTGGCGCAAGCTTGGTCCGGTCCGGAAAGTAAAGGCGGGCCAGGGTTTCCCGCGCGCCGTGGTGAAAATGGATTTCCGTGCGGTGCTTGAGAGCCCGGGGCGAGGATGGCAAGCAGGACAGTTCCACGTCCCAGGCCAGGGACGGGAACAGGGTGCCGGAGCGGGCGATGATGTCGCCGCGCTCAAGGTCGGCCACTTCCAGGCCTTGCAGGTTGAGGGCCGTGCGGCGGCCTGCCTGGGAGTCCTGGGAGCTTTCTCCGTGGGATTGCAGTCCGCGCACGCGGCTGGTCAACCCCTTGGGAAAGATCGTGACTTCGTCGCCTTCCTTGACCGCGCCGGAAACCATGGTGCCCGTGACCACGGTGCCGTGGCCGCGCATGGTGAAGACGCGGTCCACGGGCAAGCGCAGGAGGTCGGCGCGGCGGTTGGCCCGGGCGCTTTGCGCCTGCTCGGCCAGTTGGGCCTTGAGTTCTTCAATCCCCTGCCCAGCGCGCGCCGAAACCGGGACCACGGGCGCGCCTTCCAAAAAGGAGCCTTGCAGGAAGCGTTCGAGGTCCTCTTGAACCAGGGCCAGCCAGTCCTCGTCCACAAGGTCGGTTTTGGTGAGGGCCACCAGGCCGTGGGTAATGCCGAGCAGGGAGCAGATCTCAAGGTGCTCGCGGGTCTGCTCCATGACCCCGTCGTCAGCCGCCACCACCAGAAGCACGAAATCAATGCCTGCAGCTCCGGCCACCATGTTCTTGATGAAACGTTCGTGTCCCGGCACGTCCACGATGCCCAAGCGGGAACCGTCGGGCAGAGCCATGTGGGCAAAACCCAGTTCAATGGTGATGCCGCGCCGCTTTTCCTCTTCCAGGCGGTCGCAATCCATGCCGGTGAGCGCCTTGACCAAGGCGGTTTTGCCGTGGTCCACGTGACCGGCTGTGCCCATGACCACGGGCATAAGGTCTCCTTGACGCTTGAGCGGGGCCGCTACGAGCGATAGTCCGCGTTTTCAGTGATATAGTCGTGGGTCAGGTCCGAGGCGAGCAAGGTGTATTCGCCGGGTCCGTCACCCAAAGTGATTTCCACGTCGATTTCCTGCTTGCGCAGATGATAATGGAGAAAGCCGTCCAAATCACCGGGCGTGGGTTCGTTGTCCGCAAAAAGCACCACACCGGCCACGGCCACCACCACGTCATCGGGGTCGAACTCAGCGCCGCTCCGGCCCAAGGCGGCCACGATCCGGCCCCAGTTGGCGTCCTGACCGTAGAACGCGGTCTTGACCAGGGGCGAGTTGCCCACGGCCCGCGCGGCCTGTTCAGCCTGGGCGTCGTCTTGCGCGCCGTCAACATAGATGCGCAGCACCTTGGTGCCGCCCTCGGCGTC
>QZKZ01000043.1 GCA_004796465.1 Desulfovibrio sp. | reverse complement strand
TGCATGCACATTGACCATGTATTCGGGTAATAGTGCGTCCGGCTTGTTGTCGCCATGCGGGTACACCACCGGCTAAGCGCCGCCGGTCGAGGACTCCAGCACCGTGATCACGACTGCCTTGCCCACCTCGCCCGGGTCATGGGCGTAGAAGTGGTTGCCTCCCAGGGGCTCCAGCCACAGCACGGCAATGACGCCATGCTCTTGGGACGAAAACAGGTCCCACTGCGCAGCCATATGCTGGTCCTGTTCCGTTCTTGCCTCGGAAAAGAAACCCACCCCCGCCACCAGGACAAGGCCCACAAGGAGCCTGCTCAGAGCCCGTAACCAGCTTGATGTGTTCATGAATCGCCTAATATCAAATTTTGTGTTGACAAGAAACCAGAAAAATCCTTAAGTTCACTGCTTCGACGTTTTGTGGGCCATTAGCTCAATTGGTAGAGCAGCGGACTCTTAATCCGTTGGCTCTAGGTTCGAGTCCTAGATGGCCCACCAGATAAGAATGGGGTTGCCGGAGAGATCTGGCAACCCTTTTTCTTTGGCGTGGTTTTTTGTATACCTTTTCAACTTTTCCCATCACTATGCTCCCTCACCCAGACCGGCCCCCCACTCGTTCCGGCCTATCGCCTAAAATTCGTTTCCCCCCAAAGACCAGTATGCTATTTTCCCTGCTCTGTTTCCTTGCTGCACCATCCCTGAGAATGCTATAGAGGAAATAAACGCATTATCCCAACAAAGACACCCACATGCAGAAAACCACAACGCACAACGACATTCCAACTCCCCGCGAGAACCCGGAAGAAACTAAGGTGAGGGAAGCCAAGCTCGACTCCTTGTACTCCAACCTCCCCACCTCCCTGCTCGCCACGCTCCTGAACGCGGGGATCTTTACCGTGGCGTTGTGGCCTGTCTCCAATCGTAACCTCCTGATACTTTGGCTCTCTCTCAACCTGATTATTGTTCTTTTCCGGCTCGCAACCTATAACCGATTCAAAAAGGCGGAAACGCCTATAGCAAACTGGGGATTCTGGAACAGGACGTTCCACTTGGGGCTTCTCTTCTCGGGTTTGGTGTGGGGAACAGGCGCGGGCTACTTCTTTCCCCCGTCCTCATTCCTTTACCAGGCATTTATATTCGTCATTCTCGGCGGTATGACGGTCGGCTCCATGGCCGTGAACGTGGCGACGCCTACAGGTTTCTATACCTATTCAGCACTGCTGACTTTTCCCGTCAGCCTGCGTTGCGCTCTCCAAGGGACGACCATACACCTCGCCATCGCCGGGATGGTGCTTGTTTTTTACTGTTTTACATTTATCGTCTCAAAAAGAATGCACTCCATGATGGACTCATCCATTCGGTTAAGATATAAGAACATTGGTCTCATCTCCCACCTTGTGCATGAACAGAAAAAATCGTCACAATTAGTTGTGTCACTTGAAAAAGAGATACACGAACGAGCAACTATAGAAGAAAATCTCCGCCAGAGCGAGTACCAATTTCGTACGCTTACTGAAACAACAAGCTCTGGAATCTTTATCATTCAAAATGAAAGAATCCTTTACATTAATAATGCAGGAGAAAAAATTATTGGGTATTCGAAAGACCAATTAAAAACAATTTCATTCTTAAAGTTAGTACACCCTGATCACAGAGACATGGTTCGCAAACGAGCAGTTTCACGAATGAGCGGGGATGAAAGTGTCCCCAGCCGATATGAGTTCAAACTGCTTGGAAAATACAATAAAAGCATATGGGTTGATTACACTGGCACCAGTATGCAGTACAATGGAAAGCCCGCCCTGCTTGGAACAGTCGTCGATATCACTCAACGCAAGGCCGCGCAAAACAAACTTCAGGAACTTGCAACCACGGACAGCCTCACAGGCCTGAACAACAGAAGAAGCTTCAGGGACCAGGCCAAGGCGTGCATCACCCAGGCCAAGCGTTACAACCGCCCCTTGTCCCTGATCCTGTTGGATGTGGACAGGTTCAAAGCCATCAACGACACCTACGGCCATGACGTGGGAGACAAGGTCCTGCGGCGGCTGGCTCATCTCTGCGGGAACAACATGCGCTCCATTGACGTCGTGGGACGAATCGGCGGCGAGGAGTTCGCCATGCTCATGCCGGAAACAGCCCTTGAGCAAGCCAAGGTGGTGGCGGAGCGGCTCCGCACATCAGTGGCCAACCACGAATTTTCCCTTGATCTGGACACCAAGGAAGTCCTGGGACTCACCATCAGCTTGGGAGTTGCGGAACTCGCCAACGGTGAAAATCTCGACGACCTGCTCAAGGCCGCTGACCACGCTCTTTACCAAGCCAAGAAGCTTGGCCGGGACAGGGTCGAAGTATCCTTTCGCCCTGCCTCACAAAAAAATGCCGTGGCGGACGGTTGATACTTACTCGCGCCTTTTGGTGCCGGACACGGCACTTTGGGTTGTCGAATTGAGTGAGCGTAGCAGCGCTCCTCGGTCACTGGAGTCCTTTTCCCAAGGCCAGGGAATCTATCAGCGCCACATAGTAGTATTGATCCACCAGGTCCTGGTCTAAATGCAGGGCCAGGGACAAATCCGTCACATCCCCCCACTTGCCCTGCTCCAAGTTGCGGATCAGGGACAACAGCGAGCCGTGCAATGTCTGCTCCGCAGTGTACCCTAGCTTCAGCGCTTCTGGCAGGGGCAAGTGTTGCATGATCTCCTGCATGGGGATCTCCAGCAGGGCGTCCAGCAGGGAAAACAGGCCGAACAGAAACATCTCCTCGGGTTGGGCTTGTCCAAGGCCAGCTTCCCGCGCCAACTGCTCGAGAAAGATGGCGCGGGCAATGGAGGTCTGGCACAACTCCCCTGAGTACACATTTGAGCCCATGTCCGAGATGACTGCGAGCCTAAGCCAATGCGTGATCTTTTTCAGCCCCAGCAGGGCTGTAGCCTGCTCAATGGATTTGATTTCAGAGGCAAATGAAAAAGCGGCGGAATTGAGGAGCCGCAACAGCCTGTAGGAAAGGGAGACCTCGTGCTTCAGGATCTCCACGCAACGCTCCAGGCAGAAATCCGGATCCTCCATCTCCTTGAGGATGTTCAACCGCGTGGATTGCGATGAGGAAATCTTGCGTCCGCTCAAGAATTCAGGCTTGGAAAAATAATAGCCCTGGAACAGATCAAAACCAAGTTTGAGCAGCGTCTTATGCTCGGCAACCGTTTCCACCTTTTCGGCCAGCAGTTTCGCCTCCTTCCGGGACAAAAACCGGGAGATTTCCACGAGCCTGTCCTGCTCCATGCCCAGAACGTCGACCTTGACAATGTCCGCGATATTGATGAAGCGGGCGAACATCTCGTCACCCCGGTAATCATCTATGGCGATGAGGTAGCCCTCTTCCTTGAGCTGCAACAAGGCTGTGTACAGCTCCTCGCTCAGCAGGGAGTCCTCCATCAGCTCGAGCACCACTGAAGAAGCGGGCAAGGCCCGGGGCGCACCTTCCAGGATCAGGTTGTCCGTGAAGTTGATGAACACCCGCTGGGAGGATTCGATGTCCTTTTGTGAACAGATGAACCCGCACGTGGCCACGCAGACCGTGGCCAGGTCCGCGTCGTTGATCAGGGCGGACACGGCGTCGGCATTGTCCCGGAACAGCAGCTCATAGCCGAACACCTCGCCCGTGCCGCTGAAAATGGGTTGCCGCGCCAGGTAAAAGTTCTCAAAACCGTTGCACTGGTGCTGCGTTTGCGCCATGGAGTTCCCCCAAAGTCAGTGCATGCGCCCCCACGCATGCGATTCCTGCCCGGAATCCGAGCGTGCACGTATTTAAGCATGTTTCGCACAGTATGATCAAGCGGGAAAAGCCGGGCTTGTCCTTGACCCGCCCTTCCCCTCCCCGTACAACTCCAGCCCATGCGCATGTTCCTTTGGCCGATCACGACCCTGGACTACTTGTTCACCCAATTCATGCGGCTGCTCAACACGCGGCCGGGCACGGCCTTTTGGATCGTGTTGTCCCTGGGCTGGTTCGCGGCCTTTTTGCTGGGCTACGGCCGCAACGTGCTGAAATGGGATGAATGGGTCGTGTTCAGCGACCTGCTGGCCCGGCTCAATGCAGGCGACCTCCAGTTCAGCGACTTCTACGCCCAATACAACGAGCAACGAATCTTCTTGGGCCGTCTGTTCGGCCTGTTTTCCATCGAGTTCCTGCACTTCAACCGCTGGTGGGAATATGGGCTCAACGTCTGCCTGATCCTGGGCCACTGGCTCCTGGCCATGGCCTTTTTCGAACGCGACCGCCGCGCTTTGAGCATGGACATCCGCTGGCCCCACATCTGTTGGGCTATGGTCATCTGGTCCACAGTGCAGTGGGAAAGTTTTCTCAAGGGCTTCAACTCCACCATATTGCTGCCGCCCCTGACCCTGGCCTTGGTTGCATTCCTGGTGCACAACCAGCGTCTGAGCCCCTGGCGCTTTGCCTTGTGCACGGTCCTGGCGTTCACGGCCTCGTTCAGCTTTGCCAACGGGCTGTTCCTCTGGGCCTGCCTGCTTTTTCCCTTGGCCACGATCCGCAACAGCCCCGGTGTCAAGCGGACCTATCTGGTCCTCTGGTGCGTGCTGGGAGTTTTGGCTTGGCTCGGCTATTTCGCGGACTACTCAGCCCCGCCCCACCACCCCTCCCTGTGGGGCGTGTTTTCCGCACCCCTGCACGCCCTGCGCTACTTTGTCACCTACATGGGGGGCTGCATATCCAGCAACGTGGACATCTCCCTGGTGGCCATCATCTACGGAACCATCGGCCTGCTCCTGGCCGGGGAAATGCTCGTCCACCTCGTGCGTTCCCGCGTCTCCCTGACGCGCACCGCGCCTTGGCTCGCGTACATGGCCTTTGCCCTGCTCACGGGCATGTCCACCACCGTGGGCCGCAGCGGCTTCGGCATTGGCCAGGCCCTGGAGAGCCGCTACTCCACCTTTTCCTCCTGCTTCTGGATCGGGCTCATCGGCCTGTACGCTATCCGCCACGGCGCGCGCGGCCCGGGCAAGAAAAAACCTTGGCCCATTGTCTGGCAGGAGCGGTTCCTGCTCTTCTTCTGCATGGGCTGGATCATCGGGTCTGTGATCGTGACCATCATTTTGTGGAACAACCGCATCGAGGCCCAGGACAAGGCCATCCAAGAGATGTACACCCTGGAGCACCCCGAGCGTATGAGCCCGCTCTTCCCGGACACGGCTTATCTCCAGTCCCTGCTGCCCCACTTTTTTGAGCGCCGATTAGCCATGTACTGTGATGTGGGCCGCTTTGAAGACTATGCGATCATGAGCGAGGCAACCGGCCGGGCCGGAGCCGTGCTGACCATGGATATCCGGCCCGGAGATGATGAATCGTGGAACGGCGTGCTGCTCACGGGCTGGGCCAGGGATATGGACGCCAATGAACCGGCCCCCCTGGTGGCCATTGTGGCGAGCGGACGCATTCTCTATGTCTCGGACACAGGGCTGGATGCCCCGGAAAGCGCGGAGAATGCGCCCGAGGGCTCGGGCTGGCGGCTGTTCCTGCCCGCGCCTTTTCTGCCGGATGGTCCAGCCACCCTCACAGTCTACGCCATTCAGCGCGATGGCGAGCACATGGCCAGGCTCGCCTCGAATTCGCCCTTGCACGTGGACCTGCCGCCCATGGAACCACCCCAGTTCACCTATACCCGCTACTTTTACAACCCCAACCCGCTGCCTTCAGAAAATGACGGCGGGTCAGGGACGCAACACTGATGCAGGGGCCAGGCTCCCAGCCCCGTCCCTTTGTGGCGCACCTCAGTTCCCTGCACCACCCCGGTCACGTGCGCATCCTGCACAAGGAATGCGCGGCCTTGGCCCACGCGGGTCATGACGTATTTTTCATTGTCCCGGGCGGCGGCCCCGAAACCATGGCCGGCCTGGACAATCCGCCGCCCTTCCTGCGCGTGTCCGGACCCAAGCGGCCCAAATCCCGGTTGACCCGCATGTTTGTCACGACCTGGCAGGTGGCCTTGCAGGGCTTGCGCACCCGGGCCAAGGTTTTCCACCTGCACGATCCCGAACTCATCCCCCCGGGTTTTCTCTTAAAACTCCTGGGCCGCAAGGTGGTGTACGACGCCCACGAGGACTTGCCCCGGGCCATCCGCTCCAAGCGCTATCTGCCGCGATTCATCCGCTGGCCCGTGGCGCTTCTTGCCGGGGCCGTGGAACTTTTGGGCGCTATGGCGTTCAATGCAATAGTCGCGGCCACCCCTGCCATTGCCCGCCGCTTTCCCCAGCGCAAGACCGTGCTGGTGCGCAACCTGCCCATTCTTGCTGAATTCGGGCACAACAATCCCCTGCCTTTTTCCGAGCGGCCCGTGCAGGCGGCGTATTGCGGCGGCATCACGGAGATTCGCGGCATCCGGGAAATGGTGGCCGCCACTGATCTCGCCCAAGAAGACATCCCCCTGCGCTTGGCCTTGGCCGGGCCGTTCGGGCCGCCCACGCTCTTGGAGTCGGCAAAGCAACTCGCGGGTTGGCAATACGTGGATTACTCGGGCGTTGTTGACCGCTCGGAACTGCCCGCCCTCTTGAGACGAAGCCGGGCCGGTCTGCTGCTCTACCATCCCGAGCCCAACCACATCGAGGCCCTGCCCAACAAGCTCTTCGAATACATGGCTGCGGGCCTGCCCGTGATAGCCTCGGATTTCCCCCTGTGGAAGGAAATCATCAGCCAAGCCCAATGCGGCGTCACCGTGGACCCCCTTGATGTGGAAGCCGTGGCCAAGGCCATGGCCGCCATGATCTCCGATCCCAACGCCGCCGAAGCCATGGGGCAAAACGGTGCGGAATACGCAACCCAACACTTTGCCTGGGAGCAGGAAAAAGAAATCCTCCTTGCCCTCTACTCACGCTTGACCCCCCCGCCTCAAATAGCTTCCGGGCGGTAACATCCTCCCCCGGCAACACTTGCAAGGTCCTCGTCAACATGCCATAGAGTTAAAGGCAACACCTGATGAGTGGTTCCGAGGCGATCCCTCAACTGCCCACGATCACCATGAACGTTTGGATTATCTACCAAAACGCCATCCCCCCCTCACAACCCGGGGGCACCCGCCATTTCACCATCGCCAAGATGCTCAAGGAGCGGGGCCACCAGGCCACCATTTTTTCCTCAAGCTTCAACCACTTTTGCCGCGAGGAAACCCGGCTCTACAAAGGCCGGGAAACCTACGCCATGACCAAGGAAGACGGGGTGCCCTTTGTCTGGATCCGCACTCCCTCGTATCTCCTGGGCAAGCTGAACCGGGTGCTGTCCATGATCCGCTTTGCCTGGCGCGTATGGAAGGTGGGCAAACGCAACGGCAACCAACTGGACGTGGGCGAACCCGACGTGATCATCTCGTCCACGCCACCCATGTTCGCGCCCCTGGCCGCCTACTTCCTGGCCAAACGGCTCAAGAAACCCTTTTTCCTGGAAGTGCGCGACCTCTGGCCCGAGACCATCATCAGCTTTTTACGCTATTCCCGCTTCAACCCGCTGATCTTCCTGTTCTCGCGCATGGAAAAGTATTTGTACAAGCGGGCCGACGCCATCATCAACGTACTGGACGGGGCCGAGGACTACATGGCCCAAAAGGGCGCGGACAAAAACAAAATCCTGCGCCTGCCCAATGCCGTGGATTTCCGGTTTATTCCCTCGGGCAACTCCTTGCCGTCCAACGATGTCTTCACCATTGTCTACGCGGGCCACCACGGCTTCGCCAACAACCTGGAAATGGTGGTCAAGGCCTCGGCCATTCTCCGCGACCAGGGCTGGGAGGATAAAATCCGCTTCCGGCTCATCGGCAGCGGCCCCTACCGTCCCATCCTCCTGCAAATGGTGCGGGAACAAGGCTTGTCCAACGTGGAGTTCCTGCCCGCCATGAACAAGCAGGACAT
The DNA here is from genome assembly GCA_004796465.1 of Desulfovibrio sp. Classification (GTDB taxonomy): domain Bacteria; phylum Desulfobacterota; class Desulfovibrionia; order Desulfovibrionales; family Desulfovibrionaceae; genus MADRE1. Next base: position 507 of record QZKZ01000043.1, on the reverse strand, counting down.
CTTTCCGGAGATGAAAAAGGCGGACGCCTTTCTCATGGTCCTGCGCAACGCTGCCGTGTTCAAATGGGGCATCAGCCCGAACAAGCTCTCTGACTACCTGGCCTGCGGCAGGCCCGTGCTGTTCGGCGTGTCCACGGACAAGAATATCGTGGAAAAAGCCGACGCAGGCCTGACCTTCAGTCCCACGAGCGCGGAATCCCTGGCCGAGGCCGCCAAGAAACTGGCCCAAATGGATGGGGCCAAACGCTCGGCCATGGGCAAGAACGGCCGGGAATTCGCCCTGGCCCACTTCAACTGGGAGATTCTTATGGACTCCCTGGAAGAGACGCTGCAACAAGCGTGTCCTCCATCAGATAATTAAGCTGGTCCGCCTTCCCTGCCTTCCCAGGCACTGTCCGGTTTTTCCCTGCCCCTTTCCCGACTCATGGGCACCAAGCCCATGAGCACGTGGAAATACCAACTCACATGGGCCAGCATCAGGCCGTCCACAAACATCAAGTGGAAGAG
>QZKZ01000004.1 GCA_004796465.1 Desulfovibrio sp. | reverse complement strand
GTGCAGTACCGTTTCTTCTTTGGCGCCCTGCTGCTTGTTTCATGGTTGGTGATCACCAACCCCGGCCTCCTGCGCATCAAGCCCCGCACTTTGATGAAAGCAGTAGTCCTTGGCGCCGGGATCTATCCGCTCCAGTCCTGGACATTCATCAAGGCCTTGCAGCACATCCCGGCCTCCACCACCTCGCTCATCTATTACGGTTATCCCCTGGTCACCACGCTCATCGCCATGGCGGTGCTGCGCTTCCGGCCGAGCCGTATCGTATTCGCGGCCCTGGCGCTCACGGCCCTGGGCTGCGGCCTGGTGTTCCACGACGCCTTTTCCCGTGACCTCGACCCCAAGGGCATGCTCTTTGCCTTGGCCTGCATGGGCATTTTTTCGGTCTATCTGACCCTGGTCCAAATCTTCACGCGCAACGACGATGCCCAGCGCATCTCGGTCTGGGTCATCATCTGCATGGCCACGGTGTTCAGCATCTTGTCTCCGCCTTGGGCCATCCTTTCGCGGCCCATGGAAGCGTGGGCCATTGCCTTGGGCCTGGGCCTCATTCCGACCGCATTAGCCGTGAGCCTGCTTTACAGCGCCGTGGCTTCCATCGGCAGCGCCTACACCTCCATCTTCTCCACTATCGAGCCCGTAACCACGGTTACCCTGGCCGCGCTGGTCCTGGGCGAATCATTGGAGGCCGTGCAGCTCGCGGGCATGGTGCTGATCATTGTGGGCATTGTGTTGCCCAATGCGCGGCTCATCAGGCGCAGGAGGTTGGTGCGGGGGTGAAGCTTGCGAGCCTGGGCCGGCAAATGCCGGGTTGTCGTGTTTCCGGAGATTGCCGTGAGGCCTGAAGATTTATAGTGTCATTTTCTACTAGGCATGGTTAGCTGGAGCATATTCGGCAGGATGGCATGCTGAATGACAAACTCTTCATCTTGGAGAGCGCGATGCAAGATTTTCCAAGCTTCATGAAAAACCCCAAGAATCGTATCAAACAAAGCAGCCAGCACACCGATGACATTGAAGGCTATGTCTTTGACGGAGTCGACGGAAGTCAGATGGCACTTTGGACGTGCTACAGCAATAAGGAGTCAACCGAGCATATTCACGAGTATGACGAATATGTTGTTTGTGTTTTTGGGAAGTATACAGTGAAGATGAATAATAAGGCCTTTGAATTGCATCCAGGCGGTGAACTCTATATTCCTGCTGGAACATCCCACAGTGGTTCTGCTGTTGCCGGGACAAGGACAATACACGCTTTTGGGGCGCAAAGAGCTGAAAGAGAATTAGGCTGCTGACTTCTCTACGGACAGGTTATGTGCCAATGGAGTGAAATGGCGATAGAAACCTTCCAGGTAATGACATCCCTCTTTGAACACCAAGAGGCAACATGCACACCCTGAAAATCCACAAGATCGGCGACTCCCATGGTGTGGTCCTACCCAAGGAAGTCTTGGCCCGGCTCGGAGTCGGTGAAGGGGATATGATTTGCCTTGCCGAAGCGCCGGACGGTTTTCGGCTGACGCCCGCGAACAAGGAGTTCGCCGAGCAGGTGCAAGCCGCTGATACGATCATGCATGATGATCGCGGCCTGCTGCGAGAATTGGCCAAGCGATGATCGGGTGATGGGTGCGGCCTGACATCATGTATGGAACCGGCCTCATGCCTTGACGGGACAGTCCTTGCCCGCCTCCGGTGTCCAGGTGATCTTCATGCCTGTTTCAGCGCATCGTCGCGACGGGCAGCGAACAAGGCGTCTACTTCTTCATTAGGTATACCCTGGCCTGCGGAAAGAGATACGCGGCTTGCCTCGACTTTTTGCCTGAGAAAGTCGTCATATTCGCGGGACTGTTTTTGGCGCGAGATGTATTCTCGCATGAGTTCACGCAGGACTTGCGATGCAGGACGATGGTCTGCCTTGGCTTCGGCCATGAACTCCTCACGGAGTTCGGGCTCCAACTTCATAGTAAAGACGGCCTGTTTGGTCATGTGAGTTCCTTGGTCGCGGGTATTGACATAGTATATACGCTTTCATTACCAGCGGCAATCATGGAAACACCACCCAACCCCGGGTCTAAATATCCATAATCAAAGGCAAAACAATCGGGTCCCGATCAAGGACCTTGCGGAAAAAGCGGCGCAGGGACGAGCGGATGCGCTCCTTGAGTTTGTCCAGCTCGCCGGGCGGGATGTTCTCGAAGATGTCCAGCACAATGCACTTGGCGTCTTCCAGGAAGTGGCTGTACTGCTGCTCGAACACGAATCCCTTTGACATGACGTTGGGGCCGACCAGGATGTCCCAGGTGTTCTCGTCAATGACCATGACCACGATGACCAGGCCTTCGCCGCCCAGGAGCTGGCGCTCGCGGATCACGCTCTGGCCCACGTCGCCCACGCCCTTGCCGTCCACGTAGATGGCTTCGGCAGGGATGGTCTCCTCGAAGCGGATGGTATCGTCCCGAATCAGGGTAAAGGGGTTGCCGTTCTCAATGACCAGGGCCCGTTCCTTGGCCACGCCGCATTCCCGGGCCAGGCGCGAATGCTTGACCAGGTGGCGGTACTCGCCGTGCACAGGCACGAAGTACTTGGGCTTGACCGTTTCCAGCATGAGCCGCAGCTCTTCCTTTTGCGCGTGGCCCGAGGCGTGGATGGCCTGGACCCGCTCATAGAGCACCTCGGCCCCCTGGCGGTACAGGTTGTTGATGACCCGGGTGATGGCCTTGACATTGCCGGGAATGAAGCGCGAGGACATGACCACGGTGTCGCCGGGGTGGATGGACACCTGGCGGTGCTCGCCCTTGGCGATGCGGGTCAGGGCGGACAGGGGTTCGCCCTGGGAGCCCGTGACCATGAACACCAGCTCGTCGTCCGGGATGCCCGCGATTTCGTCCAGGTGCACGTAGGTATCGTCAGGGACGTCCATGTAGCCGAGGTCGCGGGCCAGGTCGATGTTGGTGAACATGGATTTGCCGCTCACCGCCACCTTGCGGCCCACGCGCTGGGCCAGGTCGAACACTTCCTGCATCCTCTGAATATGGCTGGAAAACAGGGTGATGATGATCCGGCCCTTGGCCTGGCGGAAAATCTCGGTGAGCGTGGCCACAATGGACCGCTCCGTGACCGAATGGCCCTCGCGTTCGATGTTGGTGGAATCGGACATGAGCAGTACGCAGTCGTTGCCCGCGAAATTGCGAAAGGCGTCCAGGTCCGTGCGGTGGCCGCCCAAGGGGTTGGGGTCGATCTTGAAGTCGCCGGAGTGCACGAGCTTGCCGGCCGGGGTCTCGATGCCCAGGCCATAGCCCTCGATGATGGAGTGGCAAACCGGGAAAAAACTCACCGCCAGGTCGCCGAACTCGTGGCGTTCCCCGGCATTGACCTGGCAAAGATCAATGAAGCGGGACAGGTCATGCTCCCTGAGCTTGTTTTCCACTAGGCCCAGGGTGAAGCGGGAACCGTAAACCGGTACGTCCACATGGGGCAGCAGCCAGGGCAGCGCGCCAATGTGGTCCTCGTGGCCGTGGGTCAGGACAATGGCCTTGAGTTTGCCCTTGTTCTCCAAGATGTAGTCGAAGCGTGGGATGCATACGTCCACGCCGAGCAAGTAGTGGTCTGGGAACATAAGGCCGCAGTCCACCACGATCATGGACGAGTCCGTGGCCAGGCACATGCAGTTCATACCGATTTCGCCCAGACCGCCCAGGGGCGTCAGGGTCACGCGATCATCCCTTTTGCTCACCGAGCATCTCCTTGAATTGGGCGAGCATGAGTTCGCGCAAGTCGGTTTTCAGCTTTTCACGGTCCTTGAGGGTGTATTTGCCTTGGGTCTCAATGGGCTCCATGGCCTTGACGCGGATGGTGTGCTTGCCCTTGGCAAAGAGCAGGCCGGTCCTGGGCATGGCCACTCCCGTGCCTGTGCAGACTATGGGCACGATGGGCAGGCCTGTCTTGAGCGCCAGGACCATGCCCCCGACCTGGAAGTCGAGGAAGTCCTCGGGGTCGGTGCCGCGCGTGCCTTCAGGAAATATGAGGATGGACCACCCCTTTTTGGTGTGCTGCACGGCCTTGTCAATGGAACGCATGGCTTGGCGCGGGTTGTCCCGGTTGATGAACACGCAGCCCGCGGCCGCCATGGCTTGGCCCAAGAAGGGCACTTTGGCCAAGCTGTCCTTGGCCACATAGCCAAAGGGCAGGTGGCCGAGGTAGCCGTACAGCACCAGGATGTCCAGATAGGACTGGTGGTTGCACATGTAGATCACCGGGCCTTGCCGGGGAATAGCGGCCAAGTCCCGCTCCACTCGCACGCGGCCCACGAACAAACTGGGTCTGGTCCACGCCCGGTACAGGTACATGTATAGGCGAAGACTCCTGTCCACCCAGCCGATGAGCACGGCCGTGATGAAAAAGAACACGGCATAGGGGATGAAGAAGATGAGGAAAATGATGTTTCTGAGCATGGTGGTCACCTGAGACAGCCAAGATGCCTGAACACGTCGAGCAGCGCAAGGGTTCCCCTTTTCCTGGCTGGAATGTGAAATGCCTGGGAGATGGAGCGCAAAAAAGCGGGGCAACCCGGTTTGGGCTGCCCCGCGTGGAGGGAAGCTTGCCTATTCTTCGTCTTTTTGGCTTTCCGCGATCACTGCTTCGGTAACTGGCGGCGGGGCCTCTTCGTAGTGGTCAAAGACCATGGTGAAGGTGCCTTGGCCGCCGGTCATGGACCGCAGGTCAGGCGCGTAGCGCAGGACTTCGTTCATGGGCACGTGGGCCTTGATCTCCGTGACCCCGGACTGGGAGTCCGAACCCAGGACCTTGCCCCTGCGGCTGGACAGGTCGCCGATCACGTCGCCCATGTTCTCGTCAGGCACGGACACGGTGAGCAGGACAATGGGCTCGAGCAAGATGGGCTTGCATTTTTCCATGGCTTTTTTGAATGCCAGAGAGCCCGCCACCTTAAAGGCCATTTCCGAGGAATCCACGGAGTGGTAGCTGCCGTCATAGAGCGTGACCTTGAAGTCCACCACAGGGTAGCCCGCGAGGTAGCCGCGGCCCAGGGCTTCTTGGATGCCCTTGTCCACGGCCGGGATGAACTGGCGGGGAATCACTCCGCCCACAATGGCGTCCACGAATTCGTAGCCCGCGCCTCTGGGCTGGGGCTCCATCTTGATCCAGCAGTCGCCGAACTGGCCCCGGCCGCCGGACTGCTTCTTGTGGCGGCCCTGGACCTCGGCCCTGGCCTTGATGGTTTCGCGGTAGGGAATCTTGGGGGTCTTGAGCACGATTTCGACCTTGTAGCGGCGCTTGGCCTTTTCCACGGAGGTCTCGATGTGCAGCTGGCCCATGCCGCCCATGAGGATGTCGCTGGACTCCTCGTCCCGGGACAGGTTGAGGTTGATGTCCTCGTCCAGGAGCTTTTGCACGGCTTGGTAGACCTTGTCTTCCTCGCCCTTTTCCTTGGGGGCCAGGGCGTAGGTGATCAGGGTCGGGGGCAGCTCGGGCTTTTTCAGTTGAAACTGGGATTTTTCATCGCTCAGGGTGTCGCCCGTGGCCGTGTTCTTGAGCTTGGCAATGGCCACGATGGCGCCGGGGCCCTGGGCGTCCTTGGTCGGCGTTTGCGTCTTGCCGGACAGGGTCAGGAGCTGGCCCACCCGCTCCGTGTCATCGCGGGTCACGTTCTTGTACGCCGTGTCCGCGGCAAAGGAACCGGAAAGCACCCGGATGATGGACAATTGGCCTGCAAAGGGATCGGCCAGGGTCTTGATCACGAAAGCAGCAGCGGGTTCGTCCGGGCTGGACGCGCGTTCGCCGTCCTCGCCTTCCCATGCAACCCGTTCCAAGGGGGAGGGGAACAAGGCCTGGATGGCGTCAAGCAGTTGGGCTCCGCCCTTGTTCTCAAGCCCCGAACCCACGCAGACCGGAACCAGTTCTCCGGACAGCACGCCCGCGCGCATGCCCTGGCGAATTTCTTCCGGGGTCAGTTCGCCTTCCTCAAGATATTTTTCCATGAGATCTTCATCGCTCTCCGCGATGTTCTCAATGGTGGTCTCGCGCAGGGTTTCCATGTCGTCGGCCAGGTCGCCGGGGACCTCGCCTTCCGTGACCTTGCCGTCATCTCCGAACATGAGCGCCTTGCCCGCGAGCACGTCCACCAGGCCCGTAAATTTGTCCTGCTTGCCGATGGGCATGTACAGCAGCACGGGCTTCACGCCCAGGACCGAGGACAGGCTGTCGAAGGCCATGTTGAAGTCGGCCCGGTCCCGGTCCATCTTGTTGATGAACACGATGGCCGGCATGTTCAGGGCTTGGACCTCGCTCCAAATCTTCTTGGTCAGGGGCCGCGCGCCGTCCACCGCGTCAACGGTGAATACCGCGCCGTCAACGCCGCGCAACAGGTAGGACAGGTCGCCGGTAAAGTTGGTATCGCCGGGGGAATCCAGGAGGAAGTGGTCGTTCTTGTCCCAAGCGTATTGGGCGAATCCAGGCTGGGTGGAGCCCCGGCGTTTTACTTCTTCGGGTTCATAGTCCAGGGCGGTGGTGCCCTCCTCAATCGCGCCCAGGCGGTTGATGACCCCTGCTTGGAACAGGAGCATCTCGGCCACCGATGTCTTGCCGCAGCCACCGGTGCCCACGAGGGCGTAAGTGCGTTGTGTATCCAGCGATTTAGCCATCCATATCTCCCTTAGAGCTCTATATTTTCCCCCGCGCCCTTGCCTTTGACGCACAAAGGGGGAAGAATCTCCTGACGTATGTATGACAAGGAGAGTCACACAATCGTCTTCTCCTTGCCATGGAATGGTAAGACATAGGGAGTGGGGAAGAGCGTTGTCAAGACCTATATGGCCCCTTGCCCCCCTGGGCGAGGAGGAAAAGTTTACACACAGCGTGGCGCTTGCCGCCGGGGAGATCGATTTTTCCGGTCCCTGGCTGGTCTGGGCCGAGGAACCGGACCCGTTGTTCATGGCGTCCCTGGCGCGGATGGGTCAGCTTTCGCCCGTGCTCGTGGAAAAAGACGGTGCGGGCTGGTCGCTTATTGCCGGGTACAAGCGGGTGCGTGCCTTGGCCGAGTTGGACCGGCCCGTGGCTGCCCTGAGCGTGGCAGCGCAAGAGGGAAAAGAGCTCTCCGAGGCAGAGAAAATTCTGATCTATCTGGCGAGCAACCAGGACCGGGGCCGGTCAGTGCTGGACACGGCCATGCGGATCAAGGCCCTGGCCGGTCTCCGCCCCCATTTGGCTGACCGGGAATTGGCGGAGCAGGCCGCGCCCCTGCTGGATTGCGCGCCCAAAAGCCGGGTGTGGCGCAGGCTCTTGGCCTGGCTGGCCATGGCTGGCCAGCATGTGTCGGGTTTCTGGAATCAGGCTGTCATCGAGGGCCGGGCCGATTTGGCCTGGGCCGAAGAGCTGTCGCGCATGTCCGTTGACGACCGCCACGCCCTGGAGCCCTTGTTCGCGGAGTTGCGCTGGTCCAGGAGCGCGGGCGCGGAACTCATCCGCGACCTGTACGAGACCTCGCGGGCCAGGCAAACGTCCCTTGCGGCTCTGCTCAAGGAACGCTCCGTGGAACAGGCCCTTGGCGCGGACCTCGGCCCCAAGGACGCCATGCAGCGTATCCTCGCGGCGGTCCGCGAATTGCGGCGTCCAAACATTACCCGTCTGGAACGGCGTTTCAAGGACCTGGCCCAGGAGCTTCGCGCCGAACGCACCTGGCGCGTGGAATCCTCCGACAGCTTTGAGACCGGCGGGGTGCGGCTGGGTTGCCGCATCGGCTCTCGCGAGGAACTGCATAAGGCGGTCCAGGAGCTGAGCGACATGGCGGATTCGCCCCAATGGGACGCGCTGTGGCGGCTGGGCCAGGAGGCAGGGGATATCGAGGGAACCGGGGAGGACGGCGAATGAGCCGGGACGATCCCCTGCCGCCGTATCTGCAAGACATCGAGGCCGTGCTCGTGGACCCGGAAGTGGCGGATTCGCGCCTGGCCCTTCGCGTGCGCGAACGCTTGCCCGGCCGCGAGTGGCGTGTGGCCGACCCTGACACCCTGCCCGCGGACCAACACCCCCGCATCCAAGCACACCACGATCCGGAGATGGCCCAAGACCAGGAAACCATCCTGTATCTCAAGCACTACAAGGGCTCGTTCCTGCGTTTTTGCCCGGGCACGCGCCAGTACCGCTGCTGCGGCTACCGCATCGCCCATGTGGGGGAAAACTGCCCCATTGGCTGCGCCTACTGCATCTTGCAGGCCTATTTCCAGGACCGGGTGCTCAAGGTCTGGGCCAATCAAAATGACCTGTTCTCTGAACTGGAAAAGGCGTTCAGCGCGGATGCATCCATGCGCTACCGCATCGGCACGGGCGAATTCACGGATTCCCTGGTCCTGGAGCCCATCACCGGCTATGCCCGCGACTTGGTTGCCTTTGTCAGCCGCTTTCCCAATGTTCGCCTGGAACTCAAATCAAAAACAGCCGACATCTCCTGGCTGGACGCGGTGCATAAACCCGAGACCATCCTCCCGGCCTGGTCCATGAACGCTCCCCTTATCGTGGACACCTTCGAGGGCATGGCCGCGAGCCTCGAGGAGCGGCTCGCCTCGGCCAAGGCCTGCGCAAAGCAGGGTCTGCGCGTGTGTCTGCACTTCGATCCCATCATTCGTTTCCAGGGCTGGCAACATGGCTACGCCGAAACTATCGACATGATTTTCGACCACCTGCGGCCCGAGCACATCGCCTACGTGAGCTTGGGCAGCTTCCGCTTCATGCCCGAGCTCAAAGGTGTCATCCAAGCCCGCCACCCCAAGGCCGCCTTTATCTATGAGGAGTTCGTCACGGGCCTGGACAACAAACAGCGGCTGGTGCGGCCCCTCAGGGTAGAACAGTTCCGCTTCATCGCGGACAAGCTGCGCCAAGGCGGACTCGACCAGGAGCTGTATTTCTGCATGGAGTCGGACCAGGTCTGGAACGCGGTCTTGGGCCGTACGGTCGGGGACTTGCCCACAAAAGCGCTGGATACCCATCTCCTGGACCTGGCGTTTCAGGACCCGACAGCGTAAAGTACTCCATTCGCGGGCAAAAGAGGAGTCCGTGACCTGCTGAGAGAACCAAGAATTGTGCCGCAAGGCAACGCACCATAAAGGAGCATCCCATGAGCCACCCCAAAAAAAGCCCCAAAAAGCCCCCCAAGCAGGGCGGCCCCAAACGATCTGACAATACCGCGGCCAAAAGCGCCAAACCTGCGGCCCAACCCGGCCCGGCCAATCAACACCGCGACGACTTCTGGAACATCCGCTTGCTCACGGCCCAGGAGGCTCTTGAAAAGGGCAACTTCATCTGCCACATCGTGTCTGACCTGGCAGAGGCCCGCAAGCTGGTGCTGGAGACCATCATCCCCTCGCACCAGCCCGAGAGCGCGTCCTGGGGCGGGTCCATGACCTTCAAGGAGTCCGGCCTGGTGGAGGCCATCAAGGGACTGGGCACCATCAAGGTCCTGGACACCTACGACACCTCCCTGCCCAATGAACAGAGGTTGGAGATGCGCCGCCAAGCCCTGCTCGTGGACATGTTCTTTACCGGCTCCAACGCGGTCACCGAGGACGGGGCCTTGGTCAACCTGGACATGATCGGCAACCGTGTCGGCGCGCTGGCATTCGGCCCCAAGAAGGTCGTGGTTCTGGCGGGCCGCAACAAGGTGGTGGCCGGCCTTGACGAGGCCATGTTCCGGATCAAGGAATACGCGGCCCCGGCCAACGCCATGAAGCTGAACAAAAAGACTCCCTGCCTCAAGACCAGCCACTGCCAGGACTGCTCCAGCGAGGACCGCATCTGCAACACCTGGGTCATCAATGAAAAGTCCTGGCCCAAGGCCCGCATCGAAGTGATCCTCATTAATCAGGACCTGGGGCTGTAGATGACTGAACCCGCATGGAACGAACTCCGCCTTGAGGATTGCCGCCAGGCCCTGGAAAAGAATGGTTTCCGGGCCTGGGTGGCTCGCAGCAAGGAAAAAGCCCTGGACCTGGTGCGCGAAAATTATCTCAGCGACGGCCACATCACTTCCGCGTCTTGGGGCGATTCCCTGACAGCCGAGGACCTGGGCGTGGTCGACCTGGTACGCAACGCCCGGGGCGTGGACTTCATCGAGACCTTCGACTCCACGGCCGGTCAGGATGTGATCCTGGAACGCCGGAAACAAGCCCTGCTCACGGACCTGTTCATCGCCGGGACCAACGCCGTGACCCTGGACGGAGCCCTGGTCAACCTGGACATGGTGGGCAACCGCATCACAGGCATCATGTTCGGGCCCAAACAGGTGCTGCTCTGCATCGGCGCGAACAAGATCGTCCCGGACCTGGAAGCAGCCATGGCCCGTGTCAAGCAAGTCGCCGCAACCCAAAACGCCCTGCGCCACCTTTGCAAGACACCCTGCGTCAAGACCGGGCGCTGCATGGACTGCAAAAGCCCGGACCGCATCTGCAACACCTGGTCCATCATCGAACGCTGCCATCCCCGGGGCCGCATCGGCGTGATCCTGGTGGATCAGAACCTGGGCTTATAAGCACAGCCGCTGTTGCAAGGAGACCAAGGAGACGCCATGCCCGACAGTTGGGATCCCCAAGACGAAGAAATTAAGCATATGCCGTTTCCGGGTTTGCGCGGCCGCACCCACGAAATTATCTTCGGGGCCGAGACCCCCATGGGCAAGCTTTTTGACGTGGGGCTCATCGCCTCGATCATCCTGTCCGTGTTCGTGGTCTGCCTGGATTCCGTACCCTCGATCAACGCCCGCTTCGGCGGCGGCCTGCTCATCATCGAATGGGTGCTGACCATCATGTTCACCCTGGAATACCTGGTGCGGCTCTTCTGCGTGACCCGGCCCTGGGACTACGCCCGCAGCTTCTACGGCATCGTGGACCTGCTGGCCATCCTGCCCACCTACGCCAGCCTGTTCGTGCCAGGCGCGCAATACCTGCTCGTGATCCGCGTGCTGCGCATCCTGCGCATCTTCCGGGTGCTCAAGCTGGTCCAATACATGGGCGAGGCCCAGGCCCTGGCCCGCGCACTCAGGGCCAGCGCGCGCAAGATCGCCGTGTTCCTCTACTTTGTCCTGACCCTGGTCATCGTGTTCGGCTCCCTGGTCTACATAGTAGAAGGCGAAGAAAACGGCTTCTCCTCCATCCCCAAAGCCATCTACTGGGCCATCGTCACCCTGACCACGGTGGGCTACGGCGACATCTCGCCCCAGACCGGCCTGGGCCAAGCACTGGCCGCGATCATCATGGTCATGGGCTACGGCATCATCGCCGTGCCCACAGGCATAGTCACCGTGGAAATGAGTAAGTTCGCGGCCTCAGAACAACCCAGATGCGTGTGTAGTGGTTGCGCTCACCCAGACCACGACCCAGACGCGGACTTCTGCAAATACTGCGGAAAAGAACTGGAAACAGAAACGGCAACGTCAACGGAAACGTCAACAGATTAACGTCGTGGGGCTTTGCCCCACACCCCACCCGGGG
>QZKZ01000041.1 GCA_004796465.1 Desulfovibrio sp. | reverse complement strand
GTTGTCGGGATGGTCGGCAATGGCCTGCTCATACATAGCTACGGCCTGGCTGTGTTGACCTGATTGGAGAAAGTGCTCGCCTTGGGCCAAGGGGATGCGCGCGGCCAGGGGGGCTTCGGGGAACTCCGCGAGCAAGGTGCTGAACGCGGTGTGGGCTGCATCCTCATCACCCAGATGCAGCGAACTCACCCCCTGGTAGTACAAGGCAGGGGCGCGGGATTCCAGGGCCAGGGCCTGTCCGGCCAGGGACAGCACTTCCCGGTAAAAGCCCGGATCATCTGCGGGCGCGGAGCCCGCCTGCGAATAAGCCGCCTGGACCATGAGGTGGGAGGCCTCGGTCCGTGACTCTGCGCCGGCGTCTTCGTCTTCAAGCAGGAGTTCCAGAAGGACGCGGGCCCCGCCCGGATTGTTGTCCAGCAGCGCGGTCCGGGCCAAGGCCAACAATCCGGCGGCCCTGGGCACTTCCTCGTGGCAGTCCGCAGCGAGAATATAAATATGGTTGGTTGGGTCGTAGTTGCCGCCCAAGGAGGGGTCGAGGCTCAGGGCAAAGGCAAAGTCCCTTTCCGCTTCAGCATAGTTTTCCAGGACGTTGTTGGCCACATGGCGGTTGTAAGGGGCGTAGGGGTATTCGGGATAGCGGTCCATGGCCTGGGAGTAGGCGTGCGCCGCAGACGGGATGTCGCTGGTTGTCACATAGTAGTCGGCAAGATTGTAATAAAAGCAATAGAATGTATCGTCCAAGGTGATGCCTTGTATATAGTCTTCATATGCAGCCTGGAAGCGATCTTCCTTGAAATGGGAGATGCCCCGGAAGTTATGGGCCCGGGACATATGAAAGGTGTCCAGCTCTCCACTTTCCAAGGCCAAGGTCAGGTACTCCGTGGCGACGTTATAGTAGCCGTTGTCAAAGGAACCGAGTCCGTTGCGGTAATTTTCCATTCCATCGTCTCCGCATGCGGAAAGGACGGTCAATAGGCAGCCAAGGCCAAGGGCAAGGACAGTGCGGACCATGTTCATGGCTGTTTCCTTGGTAAAAGGGAAAGTGGTGTGGCTATGGGACTCCAATACGATCCAGCATGCCTTGTTCACGAACAAATGGCAACACCTGGGCATTGGTCGCGTTTGCCTGCAAGCCCTGGGATCGATCATGCGATCAAATCCATGCAGTAGGTTGCCGCTTAACTGGCGCAGCAGCAGCCTGGTCATTGTATGGCGCGTCCAATGATGGGGTTGTACCTGATATATTGTGTAGCAAAATCATGTAATGGATATTGACAGGCTGGGGGTGATGGAGCATAGTGCACACAAAACACGTTGTTGTTGCACGGAACAGGAGGGTATAGTGGAAGGATACATCAAGGAGGCGCTGGAGATTGTAAAGGCTCAGGCAGGTGTGCGCATCATGGCCGAGGATGAAATTATCTCCATGGTCCAGAAGCTTGCCGGCAATATCCAGCAGATGGCCGAGGGGGGAGGTGTCGAGGCAACGGTTCAGGAACCGGCTGTTGATCCGAAAAAAGCCATCAAGGAAAAATCCGTGGTTTGTTTGGAGTGCGGCAAGACATTCAAGATCATCACCAAGAAGCATCTTGCCAAGCACGATCTTACCGCGGACGAGTACCGTGAAAAGTGGGGGATGAAAAAGGGAACGCCCTTGGTGTGCAAGTCCTTGCAGCGGGAACGCCGCAAAAGAATGAAATCCATGAAGTTGTGGGAGAAGCGTAAGAAGCGCTGATCCGCACTGTTCCGAACTGCCGCCTTAATCCGGTGTTGTGAGCCGGGCAGCTCAAAGAACATATTGTACTGGACAAAACCGTCTCCGGCCGAGGCTGGAGACGGTTTTTCGTGCATGGCAGGGAGGCTTGCGGACTGGATCAAGGCGTGCAAACGCGGTATACTTGCCAATGAAATGTGGGGGCCAGGTGCCGGGGAACCTGTCCGCCATCCCGGATACGACGCATCCAACACAGGGACGCGGGGTATGGCAAAGAATCGACAGCACAATGGGATTGTATTGACCGCGCCAGGCGTGTGGGCAATGGCGTTGGTATTGCTGATGTGCGCGGTTGTGGCTTTTCCGGGTTCGGCCATGGCCGGGGCTGCCCAGGACCTTGACGCGGCGCGCCATGCAGAGCTCATGGGCGAAAGTGATGAAGCCAGGCGTCTTTTTGACCAGGCCATCTCTTCGGGCGAACTCGAGGGCGGAGCCCTGGCCGAGGCGTATAACGCGCGCGGCGATTTTTTCGCGGTCCGGGGCGACACCCAGGCCGCGCTGGCGGATTTTGAGCAAGCCCTGGAATTGGACCCGGACAAGGCAGCGTATTGGTACGACCGGGGGGTCCTGCGCAAGGAAAGCGGCGACCTGCAAGGCGCGCTCGAGGATCTGACCCGCGCCGTGGATTTGGACAGTTCCCATGCCTTGGCCCACATGGAGCGGGCGTCCTGTTTGCAGCGCTTGGGCGATTCCGGGGCTGCGGCCCAGGACCGGGAACGGCTCGCGGAGCTGGACCAGGCCAGGCAGTACCGGCCAGGTTACTCCGGCCCCATTGAGACACGCACGAGCTGGCAGGTTAATGAGGAATACAGCCAGGCAGTAGCCCACTATAACGACGCGGTGCGCGCCTCTCCCAACGACCCGGGAGTCTACGTGGACCGGGGGCTGGCCCTCATGAACCTGGGACGTCTGGAC
>QZKZ01000238.1 GCA_004796465.1 Desulfovibrio sp. | reverse complement strand
TTTTTTCCCTGCCCTTGGTCTTTGTGGCCCTGAGTCTGGCCCTGACCATCAAGCTGAGAAAATCCCCCTTTGACACCTCGGCCTCGCACCACGCCCACCAAGAGCTGGTGCGCGGCGTGTATACCGAATATTCGGGCAGCGACCTGGCCCTCATCGAACTGGCCCACTGGCTGGAGACCGTATTCCTCCTGGCGCTCATGTGGCTGTTCTGGCCCGATCCCTGGTGGGCCGGAGTGCTGCTCACGGCCGGAGTCTACTTGCTGGAGATCATCGTGGACAACATTTCCGCGCGTTTGACCTGGCGCTGGATGCTTGGCCTGGCTTGGTCCGTGGGCCTGGCCCTGTGCCTGGGCAACTATTGCATGCTGGGGTAAGAGGTAAGCATTCATGTTGGGTAAACTCCTTAACCTTGGACAGCGCAAGTCCCCGTGGTTGCTGCATTTTGATTGCGGCAGTTGCAACGGCTGCGACATCGAGACCCTGGCCTGCTTGACCCCGCTCTACGACGTGGAGCGATTCGGGATCATCAACGTGGGCAATCCCAAACACGCGGACCTGCTCGTGGTCACGGGCACGGTCAACCACCGCAACGCCAAGGTCCTGCGCAAGCTTTACGAGCAAATGCCGGAACCACGCTTGGTTTTGGCCGTGGGCGCGTGCGGTTGCAGCGGCGGGGTGTTCCGCGATGCCTCCAACGTGGTGGGCGGCGTGGACAAGGTCATTCCCGTGGACGTGTATGTGCCGGGATGTCCGGCCCGGCCCGAGGCGATCATCGACGGTGTGGTCGCGGGCTTGGCCAAGTTGGGGCCGGACAATGGGCAGGGAGGTCAGTCGTGAGTTTTATTGCCACGCCCGTGACGGCCAACAATCTGTGCAAGGATGCCCAAGCGCTCAAGGCGCGGGGTTTTCGTTTCGTGACCATGACCTGTGTGGAAACCGGTCCGGGCGAGTTCGACCTGATCTATCACTTTGACAAGGACCTGGACATGGTCCACTGGCGTTTGGCCGCGACTGACCGGGAGGCCTCGCCCAGCCTGTCGACCGTGTACCTGGCCGCCTTTCTCGCGGAAAACGAGATACAGGACCAGTTCGGCCTGCGTTTTGCCGACTTGGCCATTGACTACCAGGGCAAACTCTACCTGGACGAGGAAGCCGGGGCTACGCCCTTTTGCCGCTTTTCCCGGGCCAGCATCACCCAAACGGATAGCGGCGGCGATACCGAGGGCGGCCAATGAAAACCAGCATACTCCCCTTTGGGCCGCAGCATCCCGTGCTGCCCGAGCCCATTCATCTTTCCCTGACCATTGAGAACGAGACCGTGCTCGAGGCGCGGCCCGCCTTGGGCTACGTGCACCGCGGCCTGGAGAACCTGGTCGCGGCCCGGGACATGCACCAGATGGTGCAGGTGGTGGAGCGGGTCTGCGGCATCTGCTCCATGATCCACGCCATGTGCTATTGCCAGGCCCTGGAAGAGATGCTCGACATCCAAGCCCCGCCCCGGGCCGAGTATCTGCGCGTGATCTGGTCCGAGCTGCACCGCATCCACAGCCATTTGTTGTGGCTCGGGCTGTTTGCCGACGCCATGGGCTTTGAGTCCCTGTTCATGCAACTGTGGAAGATCCGTGAACGGGTCATGGACATCAACGAGGCCACGGCGGGCAACCGGGTCATTGTCTCGGTCAACGTGGTCGGCGGTGTGCGCCGCGACATCGACGAGGATCAAGTGGCCATGATCGAGAAGGAGTTGGTCACTGTTGAGCGCGAGGTCAAGCAGCTCTCGTTGACCCTGCTCACTGATTTCACGGTGAAAAAGCGCACCAAGGGCAAGGGCGTGCTCACCCGCGAGCAGGCTCTGGAGCTGGGCGCGGCCGGGCCGACCCTGCGCGGTTCCGGTGTGGCCCAGGACATGCGCCAGTTGGGCTATGCTGCATTCAAGGACCTGGATTTCGAGCCCGTGGTGGAGACCGGCGGCGACTCCTGGGCCAGGGCAGCGGTGCGCTTCAAGGAGACGCTGCAGTCCGTGGATCTGGTGCGCCAAGCCTTGGCCGGGTTGCCCCAAGGCGACTTGGCGGTCAAGGCCAAGGGCAAGCCCGAGGGCGAGGCAACGGCCCGTGTGGAACAACCCCGGGGCGAGGTGCTGTACTATATCAAGGCCAATGGAACCAAACACTTGGACAGGCTGCGCATCCGTACGCCTACCTTCGCCAACATCCCGCCGCTCACCGTGATGCTGCCGGGCTTGGAATTGGCCGACGTGCCCGTGGTGGTGCTGTCCATCGACCCCTGCATCAGCTGCACCGAGCGTTAGGAGCTGAAATGCCGTTCATGCTGCCATCCATACTCAGGAACGTGTTTTCGGGTCCGGCCACGCGGCCGTATCCGGCCAATCCGCGCCAGCCCTTTGCCGACGCCCGGGGCGAGTTGGTCAATGATCCCGAAACCTGTATTTTCTGCTCCATTTGCGCCAAGAAATGCCCGTCCCAATGCCTTGCTGTGGACAAGGAACTGGGGACTTGGGAGTGGGATCCTTTTGCCTGCGTCTATTGCGGCGTGTGCGCCGAGGCTTGTCCCACCAAGAGTTTACGCCAGACCAACGTGCGCCGGGCCGTGGCCCGGGACAAGCAGTCCGTGGCCGTGCAGGGACAACCCAAACCCAAGAAGAGCCCCTGATTTTTCCATCCAGAACGCCAGGGAAACACATGAGCAAGGAACCTACCTCCGAGGATTTGAGACAGGAACTTGATTCCCTGCGCGACCAAGTTCGCCAGCTCAAGCAGGTGGTCCAGCAGCGGCAATGGACGCGGGAGAGCATGGCCCGCTCCGAGCGGGAAAAGGAGATGATCCTCAACGCCATCTCCGACGTGGTCATTTTCCATGACGTGGAACAAACCATCCTCTGGGCCAACCAGGCCGCCGCGGACACCATGTCCGCCACTCCAGCCGAACTGGTGGGGAAAAAGTGCTATACCTTGTGGAACCAACGGGATGAACCCTGCACTAAGTGCGCTGTGTTGCGGTCCATGCGGGACAAGGCCCCGCGCCAATCCGAAAGTGTGTCCCCGGACGACACGGAGTGGATGGTCAAGGGATTTCCCGTGTTCAACGAGGCCGGGGACGTGGTGGGTTGCGTGGAAGTGGCCCAGGATGTTTCCGCGCGCAAGCGGGAAATGGAAGCCCATATCCGGGCCAAGGAATTGGCCGAGGAAGGCAACCGCACCAAAAGCGAATTCTTGGCCAATATGAGCCATGAGTTGCGTTCGCCCATGAACGCCATCCTGGGCATGCTCGACCTGGCCCTGGACACGAACCTGGACGAAGAGCAGCAAGATATGATCCGTACGGCCCTGAACGCCGGAGAAGGGCTTTTGGACATCATCAACGACATCCTGGATTTCTCCCGTTTGGAAGCGGAAAAAGTGCAGGTGGTGCAGGACACTTTTTCCTTTGGCCAGAGTTTGGAAGCCGTGCTCAAGGTGTTCGCGGGACAGGCCGAGGAAAAGGGGATCTCGCTCGACGTGTCCGTGTACCCGTCGGTTTCGGAGAATATTTGGGGTGACGAGCGCCGTATCCGGCAGATCCTGTTCAACCTGGTGGGCAACGCCATCAAGTTCACGGCAGAGGGCGAGGTGGCTGTGGAGGCTTGGCTGGCCACGGCCAACCGGAGAGCTGAACAGATTCGGTTGCTGATCACGGTCACGGACACGGGCATCGGCATTCCTGACCAAGCAGTCGCCGCCGTGTTCGATCCCTTTACCCAGGCCAACTGGTCCAAGTCCCGCAAGTACGAGGGCACGGGCCTGGGCCTGTCCATTGTCAAGCGGCTCATCGCGCTGCTTGGCGGCGACATGTGCGTGGTCAGCGAACAAGATCAGGGCACGGCCATGTGGCTGTCCCTGCCCGTGACCTTGGCCTGAGTTACTCCCCTCTGTACCTGTTGGTAATGGGCACGCGCCAGTCCTTGCCGAATGCGCGCGTGGTGATGCGCACGCCGGGCGGGCACTGACGCCGTTTGTACTCGTTGCGGTCGACCATGGCGATGACCTGCTTGACCAATTCCGGATCATAGCCCCTGGCCGAGATGGCGCGCCAGTCCAGGTCCTCTTCAATATACCCCGTCAGGATCGGGTCCAGGATGTCGTAGGACGGCAAGGTGTCCGTGTCCTGCTGGTCCGGCTTGAGCTCTGCAGAGGGCGGCTTGCTCAGCACGTTCTCCGGAATCACTTCCCGGCCGCTCACGTGGTTTTTGTAGCGGCACAGCTCGTAGACCAGTGTTTTGACCACGTCCTTGATCACGGCGAATCCGCCTGCCGTGTCCCCATACAGAGTGGAATAGCCCACGCCGGTCTCGCTTTTGTTGCCCGTGGCCAAGACCAGCCAATGGAATTTGTTGGACAGGGCCATGAGCAGCGCGCCCCGAATGCGGGGCTGCAGGTTTTCCTCGGTCACGTCCTGGTCGCGGCCCGCGAAAAATGGAGCCAGGGTGTCGAGGTAACTGCTGAACACGGGTTCGATGGGAATGGTCAGATAGTCAATGCCCAGGTTGCGGGCCAAGGCCTCGGCGTCGGACAGGCTGTGGTCCGATGAGTAGCGCGAGGGCATGGCCACGCCATGCACGTTGTCCGGCCCCAGGGCGTCGGTGGCCAGGGTGGCGGTAAGCGCGGAGTCGATACCTCCTGACAATCCGATAACCGCCTCGCGGAATCCGTTTTTATGCGCATAATCCCGCGTGCCCAGGACCAAGGCCGCGTAGGCCTCTGCCACGGGTTCCAGAGGCTGGGCCAAGGCCGGGAGCACAGAAGGCTTTTCTCTGCTTTCAACAGGGGAAAGTTCCACGTGGCGCATGGAGCCGTTGAAAGCCGAGGCCGGAGCCTTGGCGGTCATGGCCGCGGGGATGTCCACCACGATCAGCTCTTCCTCGAATTGGGCGCCACGGGCCAGGACCTGGCCGTCCGGCCCCAGCACCAGGCTTTGGCCGTCAAAGACGAGTTCGTCCTGGCCGCCCACAAGGTTGCAGTACACGACCGCAGCGCCGGTGGTCTTGGCCCGGTCAGCCAGCATGTCTTGGCGGACCTCGCCCTTGCCCCGGTAAAAGGGCGAGGCCGAGACATTGAGCAGCAAGCGCGCTCCAGCCTGGGCTTGGGCCTGGTGGGGGCCGTCCTCGCTCCAGATGTCCTCGCATACGGTCAGGCCCAGGCCGTGTTCTCCCAGGGACAGCACCAGGTTGTCCGTTCCCCTGGTAAAATAGCGGGCCTCGTCGAACACACCGTAATTGGGCAGGAGCTGTTTGGAATATGTGGCCGCGACGCGGCCCGATTGGAGCAGTGCCGCGCAATTGGCGAGCAAGGGGCTGTGCCCGGAATCGTCCTTGACCACGCCGGATTGATGGTCCCTGCTTGGCTGTTGAGTGGCGGAACCCTCGGCAGGCTCGCTGTGGAGCCAGCCCATGGCGGTGATGATCCCTTGGCTCTGCCTGGCGATGCGCTCCTGGGCGGCCGAGGCCACGCGCAGGAAATCCTGTTTCAAGAGCAGGTCCTCGGGCGGGTAGCCGGTCACGGCCAATTCCGGGAAGACCACAACATCGGCGCCTTGGCTCCTGGCCCGGTCCATGTAGTCCAGAATCTTGGCCTCGTTGCCCGGTATGCCACCCACAGTGGTGTTGATCTGGGCCAGGGCCACACGCAGGTTCGGCCCGCTCATGCTTCCTCTCCATGTCCAGGGGTGGACTTTTCGTTCCAGGCCAGGAGCAGGTCGACCATGACTTGGGCGGCATTGCCCTGGCCATAGGCGTCCATGGACTTGCCGGGCGCGGCCTGCAAACCCGCCTCCACAATATGTTGTGAGTTCGCGCCCACGAGCGTGTTCCAACCGGACGCGACAGTTTCGATCCATTCCGTTTCATCGCGCAGGGTGACCACGGGCACCCCGTGGAAAAAGCCTTCCTTTTGCACACCGCCCGAATCCGTGCAAATGGCCCGCGCCGTACTTTCCAGCCGGACCATGTCCAGGAAGGACACAGGATCGATCATGGCCAGGCGGGACGCTAGGTCCTCCAAGCCGAACAGCCCGATCTGTTTTTTGGTGCGGGGGTGCAAGGGCAGGACCAGGGGCATTGACGCTTCCTGGGCCAGGTCGCCCAGGCCCTGGAGTATGCCTGCGAGCCGTTTCGGATCGTCCGTGTTCTCGGCCCGGTGAACCGTGGCCAGGAAATACCTGTTCTCCTCCAGTCCCAAGTCCTGGAGAATGCTGCTGCTGGTCCGGGCTTGTTCGCCAAAGAACAGGGCCGCGTCGTACATGACGTCGCCGGTTACGTGCACGCCATGGGTGACGCCTTCTTTGGCCAGATTGTCCACTGCCGCTTGCGTGGGGCAAAACAACAGATCCGAGATGTGGTCTGTAAGCACCCGGTTGACTTCCTCGGGCATGCGCCGGTTGAAGGACCGCAATCCCGCTTCCACGTGGGCTACGGGCACGTGCAGCTTGGCCGCGGCCAAGGCTCCGGCCAGGGTGGAGTTGGTATCGCCGTGGACCAGGACCATGTCCGGCTTTGTTTCCAGGATGTATTCCTCGATGCCTGCGAGCATGGCGCCGGTGGCCGCGCCGTGGGAACCCGAGCCCACGTTCAGGTTCTTGCTTGGGCGGGGGATGGCCATTTGGTCGAAAAACACCTGGCTCATGGCCGCGTCATAGTGCTGGCCCGTGTGCAGGATGTTTTCCTTGAGTCTGGGCCGTCGCGATGCCGCCTTGCTGAGCATGGCGGCCTTGATGAACTGGGGCCTGGCCCCGACAATGGTCAGGAGGTGCATGGCAGTGTGCGTCCTGGTTGTGGCTGAGTTATGGGTATATGCAAATTGGGGCCATGACTACCAACTCCGGGCGGCCCAGTAAAGCGGGTTGGTGCGAACGGAGAAAAGGCAAGGCAAGAAAACAGGGGGAATCCACTTTTTCCTTCTATGATCGACTTTTTTCTTGGGTTGCGATACCCAATCCTGCACCATCTACAGAAAATCTCCATGGAACGTACGGGATGGAGCCGTTCCATGGCTGGGAGATCCATGGCGCAACTTCGGGCTGTTGTGCGGCTCATGCGGCCGCACCATTATATTAAGAACCTGTTCGTGTTCATGCCGCTGTTTTTTGCGCACCAGTTGGGCGACATTCAGGCTGCGGTCTCGGCGGTGTGGGCCTTTTTGGCCTTTTGCCTGGCATCGTCAGCCGTGTATATTTTTAATGATCTGCACGACGTGGCCGAGGATCGGCTCCACCCCCACAAAAGGCACAGGCCCTTGGCTTCGGGCCAGGTGAGCCGGTGCAAGGCCGTGGGGGTGATGGCACTCTTGCTGGCCGGAGCAGCGGGACTGGCGGCTGGATTGCTTCCCTTGGGGGTGTTGGCTTTCCTTGGTGGCTACCTCGTCCTGAACGTGGCCTACACCGTATTTTTCAAACACATGGCCGTTATCGACGTGATGTGCGTCGCTGCCGGGTTCGTGTTGCGGGTGTTCGCGGGCGGCGCTGCCGTCGGTGTCGAAGTCAGCCACTGGCTGGTGCTCATGACTTTCCTCCTGGCCGTATTCCTGGGCCTTGCCAAGCGCTGGGGCGATTTGATGCTCGTGGACAACGGCGACCAAGCCCCGCGTAAAAGCCTGCACGGCTACAACACCCAGTTCGTGGCCGCGGCCATGTCCACCATGGCCGCGGTGGTCATTGTCAGCTACATTCAATACACCGTATCCGAGGACGTGGCGGTCAAGCACGGCACTGAGCACCTGTATCTGACAACGTTCTGGGTGGTGATCGGCCTGCTCCGCTATATGCAACAGGCGTTCGTGCAGCGCCGGACCTGCCCGCCCACGCGCATGGTGCTGAGGGACGTGCTGCTCCAAGCCGTGATCCTGTGCTGGATCGTGACCTTCTATTTCCTTCTCTACGTGGTGGGGCAATGATCAGACCCATGGCGCTGTTGGGAGGCCGG
This sequence comes from Desulfovibrio sp., assembly GCA_004796465.1. GTDB lineage: Bacteria > Desulfobacterota > Desulfovibrionia > Desulfovibrionales > Desulfovibrionaceae > MADRE1. Next base: position 7,254 of record QZKZ01000238.1, on the reverse strand, counting down.
ATATGCGGCTGAGCGGATGGGGGCGTTTTCCCTGGTGCGAGGCCCGGGTCCGGTCCTTTGCCCAGGCCGGAGAGGCCGCGTCCTTTGTGGGCCGGGAACAACCCTTTATTGTGCGCGGCCTGGGCCGCAGTTACGGCGACAGCGCCTTGGCCCAAGACATTCTGCTCACCCGCCGCTTCAACCACATCCTGGACTTTTGTCCCTCCACAGGTGCCCTGTCCTGCGAGGCCGGGGTCAGCCTGGATGAGATCATAGCCGCGTTCCTGCCCAGGGGGTGGTTCTTGCCCGTGGTGCCGGGCACCCGCTTTGTCACGGTCGGCGGGGCCATTGCCGGTGACGTGCATGGGAAGAACCATCACAGCGCGGGGTGCTTCAGTTCCTGCGTGCGCTCCTTGGTCCTGTTGCTGCCCAATGGCGAGGTGCGCACCTGTTCGCCCACGGACAACAGGGATCTGTTCACAGCCACTTGTGGCGGCATGGGCCTCACCGGCGTGATCCTGGCCGCTGAGTTGGCCCTGCGGTCCGTGTCCAGCTCCATGATTGAGCAAAAGGTGGTCAAGGCGCGCAATCTGGCCCATACTTTGGAGCTCTTTGAAGAGCATGGGGACGCCGAGTATTCCGTGGCCTGGGTCGACACCCTGGCCCAAGGCGAGGGCTCGGGCCGTTCCCTGCTCATCCTGGGCGAGCATGCCCCTGGCGGTCCCTTGCGCTTGGCCGAGCCCAAGGCCGTGACCATCCCGTCCTGGTTTCCGGGGTGGCTGTTGGGCAGGCCCGTGGCCAAAATCTTCAATAACCTCAAGTACAGTTCAATCTCGGCCAATGGGGCGCAGGGGGTGGTCCCGCTCCACTCCTTTTTCTTTCCCCTGGACGGGCTGCTGGAATGGAACCGTCTGTACGGCCGCAAAGGCTTCACCCAATACCAGTTCGTGATCCCCAAACAAGGCGGTCCAGAGGGGCTCGCCGCGATTCTCTCACGCATCGCCGGATCGGGCTTGGCCTCGTATTTGGCCGTTCTCAAGCTCTTTGGCCCGGCCAACGCCAACATGCTCTCCTTTCCCATGGCCGGATACACCCTGGCCCTGGACTTCAAGATATCCTCCGGCCTGCCTGCTTTGCTGCACGACTTGGACCGGATGGTCCGGGAACAGGGCGGACGGCTCTACCTGGCCAAGGACGCGCGCATGGAACCCGCCATGCTGGAGGCGGGGTATCCCGGCCTGGCCGAGTTCCGTGACCTGCGCCGACACTACGGCATGGACACCGTGTTTTCTTCCCTGCAATCCAAACGATTGGGAGTCTAACCATGCACGTGCTTATCCTGGGCGGCAACTCGGACGTGGGCGCGGCCATTGCGGCTGTGTTTGCCCGCAAGCAAGGGGCCTTCATCACCCTGGCCTCGCGCAACATGGAACTGGGGGCCAAGAAGGCCAAGGATATTACCGTGCGCTATCAGGTGGAGGCGCGGGCCGTGTCCTTTGACGCCTTGGATTACGATAGCCACGTGGATTTTGTCGTGGGTCTGGAGAGCCCCCCTGATGTGGTGGTGGCCGCATTCGGCTATCTCGGCGACCAGGAACTGGCCCAACAGGATTTCCAAGAGGCGCGCAGGATTATCGAGACTAACTATCTGGGTGCGGTGTCCATTTTGGAGATCCTTGCCCGGGACATGGAGCAGCGGGGCAGGGGAACCATCATCGGCCTCGGTTCCGTGGCCGGTCTGCGCGGCAGGCAGTCCAACTATATTTACGGCAGCGCCAAGGGCGGTTTCCTCGTGTACTTGAGCGGGCTGCGCAACCGGCTGCACAAGGCAGGGGTCCAAGTGCTCACAGTCTTGCCCGGCTTCGTGGCCACCAAGATGACCGAACACCTCGATCTGCCGCCCAAGCTCACGGCCACGCCCGAGCAAGTGGCCCGGGACGTGTATTCGGCTTTTCGCTTCAAGCGCAACGTCATTTACACCCGCTGGCCCTGGCGCTGGATCATGACGGTGATTCGCTCCATTCCCGAGTTCCTGTTCAAACGCACGGATATATGACCGTGAATAGCCAAACAACAAGGGCCGGAACCTCGGGAAAGGTTCCGGCCCTTGTTCTTAGGTCTCTGTGAAATGGCTTACTGGGCCAGTGTAAAGGTCACCTGGGCCTTGTAGCCTTCCTTGAGAACGAGGTCGGGATTGTCCGTGGTCAGCTCAATGGCGTAGTAGGACGGCTGGTTCAGGTCCAGGGTGACCGGGCTCCAGTTGATGCGGGTGAGCACGGCCTCAAAGGTCTGGCCGGGCAGGGAATCCACGGTGACCTCGGCGGTGTCGCCCAGGGACAGGCGGCTGACTTCGCTTTCATAAAGCTGGGCCCTGAGCAGCAGGGGGTCCATGACGCCCACGTTTACAGCGGCGAGTCCAGAGCCCACCTCGGCATTGACCCTGACGCCCGGATTAATGGTCAGCACTTGGCCGTTGATGGGCGAGCGCAGGGACACAATCTCTGGAGTGGGCTCTTGCAGGATTTCCTCGCCGAACAATTCCACGAGCATGGCTTGTTGTTCCGCGTAATCCTGCTCCAGGAGATCGAGCTTGCGCTGGTACAGGGCGAGTTGACGGTCCAGGGAGCCGATCTGTTGGCCGATGCGCGTTACTTCGTTGGGCGAGGCCAAGTGCTCCTGGGCCAGTTGATTGGCTTCCTGATAATCACGGCGCAGCAGGGTCAGCTTTTCCTGGATCGTGGTGATCTGCAGGTTGAGGTCGATGACCGGGATGGGATTGAGGATCTGCTGGATTTTGGGGAAGGCCTCGGTGTCCAGTTCATAACTGAGGATGATGTCCCCTTCGTTCACGGTTTGTCCCGAGGTCACCAGGAGTTCCACGATGGTACCGGAATAGGGCAGGACCACGGTGCGCTGCAGGGAAGAGTAAAATTTTCCCTCGAAAATGATGGAGTCCTGCGCCATGGCCATGACGGGCAGGAGCAAGGTCAGGATTACCGTGAACAGGGCTGCTGCTCGAAATTGTTTCATGGTTGGTTTCCTTGTGGGGGTGTTGGTTCTGCCATGCGGCGGAAGCAGCGTATATCGACTTTGCTTATTCATACCTGATTGCCGAGACAAGTTCCATACGGCTGGCCTTGAGCGAAGGGTAAAAACCCGCACCCACTCCCAGGACCAGGGAAAACACCAAACTCATGCCCGAACTGATGAAAAACAAGTCTTCCGGTGGGCGGGTGCCGAGCATGTAACAGGCGAGCTCCACGCCCAAGCGGCCAAAGGCCACGCCGAACACGGCGGAGAGGATGCTCAAGCAGGTGGCTTCGGTGAGGAACTGCATGAGGATGTCCATGTCCTCCGCGCCCATTGCCTTTTTCAGGCCGATTTCCCGGGTACGCGAGGATACAGCGTTCATGACTCCGTTGAGAATGCCGTAACCGCCCAGGACCAAAGTGGCGGCAACCGAGAAGTACACAAACAGCTCGACCCACCAAACAATACGCTTGACTTGCTCCAGGGCGTCCCAGGACACATCGAGCTCCAAGCGCTCCACGGATTGGGCCTCTCGAATAACCTGGGGCAAGGTCTCGGCGATTATGTCCACATCGTCCCATGTGGCGCTACGGATATAGATTTTCGAGGGCTGGACGCTCAGGCGCTGCAAAGAGGTGTTCAAGGGGATGAATGCGAATTTGGTGAGCCCTTTGGCCGCGTCTCCGCCAAGCATTCCCACCACTTCGTACATGGATTGATTGATGGGAAGGCGTTCTCCCACAACATCGGTGCGGCCGAAAATGTCTTGGGCAAGTTCCTCGCCCAGGACGCACACCAGGGCGCGGTCTTCGTTGGCTTGGGGACCGTAGAGTTCTCCCGCAATGGGTATGAGTTGATTGACGTTCCAAAAGTGCTGGTCCACGCCCAGAACCACCACCTGGATGGTGCGCGTTTCCATGACCGTGTGCGCCACGACCCTGGTCATGAGTCCGGCGTCGGCGACTCCGGTGACGCCGCGCACGGCCTCGACGGTTTCTTCATGAAACCATTGGCGCCGGGTACTCATCTCCTCGGCGGTCAAGGGATCGCTGAATTGGGCTTTGATGATCGTGGCCCCACCGAGAAGGGTCAGGTCGTTGTTGAGGTTGTTTTTGACCTCTTCACCCATTGTCAGGATGATGATCACTCCGGCGGTGCCGAACGCGATAGCCGCGATTACGCCCAGGTAGAGTTTGTATTGCCTGAGCGCCTGCCGCGCACTGATGCGCAGGATGTCGCTCAACCTGAACCAAAAGGAAATGGTGGGTTGCGTCTCTTTGGTGCTTTTCATGGAGTATTTTGGGAAACAAAGGTTTCGGCCCAGGCCGCGTGGAAAAAGTTGATGATCCTCGCGAGCGTGGAGCCGCATTCACCAGAGTAGTGAATAATGGTGGAAATGGCAACAGAGAGAACGCAGCTTCCAGGTCATCAAAGTGGAAAACAATGTCTGGACACTGGCCGCCGGTAACGAACCGCACACCCATACTCTCTCCGAGAGACAAAACGTGAAGACGCGCTGCCGGCTCACATGCCACGCCTCTGACGCTCGTTTCCGTCTCAACTCACTCTAAGTCTTGGCGTCCCGGCCCGTTGAAACGCCACCGCCACTTTACAGTGATTTTTCTCAAGGAGGTGGAGGTGGAACGCGCGCAAAGCCGCACCCACGTTCCGGCAACCCGCAAGGCCCAGTCCAGGTGTCCCCGGCAAGGGGAACACCCTTGACATGGCCTCCGCCCTGGCCTAGACAGGCCGGGCCGAAGGGGATAGTTTCCCACTCCAGCGACCGTTGCCGGTTCAGTTTCTCCGGCAGCCCCGCCCGCAGACCCAGGACATCGCCATGCATGTGTTAGGAATCTTGTTTCGACTGGCTTACAAAGCCGTCAAGTATTGCGTCATCCTCGCCATTTGCGTCGAGGTGTTCAGCTTTTTTTTGATATCCCTGTCCAATTACGTGATCTACGGCACCATGTACGAGGGCACCAAGTACGTATACGACCCTTATTCCCTGTTCCACAGCGACCACTACCCCAGGGGGACGTATTACACGGACCCGCCCGAGGGAATGGGCACGATCAGGACCTGGATGTTCGGGGGCTCCACCATGCGCGGCTCCACCATCTCGGACAACCGGACCATCCCCAGCTTCTTGGCCAGACGCTTGGAGCGCGACCTGGAAGACGCCCACTTCACCGTGACCAACTTTGGCATCGATTCCTTTAATTCCCTCATGGAGACCAAGCTGCTGCAAAAGGAACTCATCAGCGGTTCCGCGCCCCAGGTCATTGTTTTTTACGACGGGGCCAATGATTGCGCGTATTTTTCCCAGTACCGCTCGCCAGACGCCCATTTTGGCTACCGCAAGGTCAAGGCGCTCATTGAAAGCGGGCGCGATTCCTTTTTGGGCAGGCTCAAACCGCTCAACGCCTATATCCAGGCCTCCTACACCAAGGAGCTCTACGACAAGATCCTGCAGATATTTTTCTCGGTGGAGATGGATCACGAAGTGATCAAACGTTTCGTGGACGAGGAGGAGCGGCGCTACGACTACTTGGCCAGGATATCCGAAAGCCTGGGTTCCCGGTTTCTGCTGTTTTGGCAACCCATTTTATGGGTCGAGACCGGCGAAGTGGATCCCGAGGTCCTGGCCCAGGAGCACGACCACTTGTTCCAGTCCGGCAGCTTCGAGACCATGCGCGATAATTTCCGTCTTGTGTACGACGCCTTGTACGAACGGCTCAAGGACAAGGAGTATTTCGTGGATTTTCGCAACGTGCTGTGTTCGCGCACCGAGCCCGTGTACAACCCCGACGGCGTGCACTTGACGGATAGGGGCCGGGAGATGGTGGCCGAGGCCATGGCCGTGGTCCTGGCCGAACGCTTGGATGATATGTGGGAACAGGCCATGCCGGACCCTGTGGTGGAGACCGCCCAATCCGACCCCCTGACCTTGACCTCCGAACCTCCGCATGGAGGATCCCCGGCCGGGGTGGAGGTCCAGTGATGCCTATCCCCTGCGCATACGCTGTGGAGCGTTGTTAATGGCTGGATTCAGTTTACGGCGGCCCGACCTTGGGCCCGAGGACCAAGCCAAGGAAGGCCTCAAACAGGACCTGCGCGACCGGTTGCGGATTTGCCGGGTGCGCCTTGATTCCGCGCGCATGCTCAAGTCCTCCCACCGCTATCGTGGTTGCTTTCTTTTGCTGCATTCCCTGTTCAGCGAAGCGCTCGACATCCTTGTCCTGCTGGCCCGAAAGCAAACAGCTTCACATGAGTCCGGTACGGCCACCCACGGTGGGTTGGCGATTCGGGCCAAGGCCTTGGGCGACGGCGAGGTGGAAACGCTCTATAAAAGCGTGGACGAGCAGACCGAGAAATGTGACGGCGCCAAGGTGGGCAGCAAGGAAGAGCGCCGCCAGGTCAAGAAGCTGCTGGGGCTGGCCCCGAAAATCGTGGGGCTGTGCACCCGGAGGCTGTCGGCCGCGGAAACAAGCAGCCTGGCCACTCCCATGGACAACCACCGTTCACGAATGCGAGGAGTGGGGTGGGCCGTGCTTGGTGTTGTGGCGATTCTTGCCGGGCTTGTGCTTTGGGGTCCCTTGGGCAACATCCTGGGCGTGCGTTCCGTGGATGTGATCCAGGTCATCGACTCCCCCTATGTTGCCCTGGAGAATGTATCCGAACCTGAATCCTCGGCCGTGGTCCGTTGGCGTTGGGGCTTGGGCCCCGAGACACGGCTGACCTTCGCCCTGGATCAGGACCAAGAAGTGGAGGCTGTGCTCCGTTTTGTGAGCTACCTGTACCTGGAATACGAGATCGAGGTGAACGGCGAGCAGGTCGCCTTTGCCGACGACGTGTTCCCCAAGGGCCTGTTCAACGAGGAGCTTCGTTTCATGGGCCAAGAAGGGATCAACGAAATCGTGATCCGCTATTCGGACTGGAATCACAAGGCTGACCAAGCACCCCAGGACGACGATCCCCGGCCCTTGGCCGTGGCCTTTGTGCGCCTCAAAATCACGGCCCAAGAGCCGTTCGTGGCCTTGGACTAGCCGATTCCCCCGCGCTTTACGCGCGCATGTCAAAGGCCACTTTCATGGACTGGTGGCGTGTTTTGTTGAACAAGGTCTTGAACGCGGTCTTCCACTGATCCAAGCGGAAGGTGTGAGTCAACAGCCCCTCGGTGGGGAACGCGTCCCCGGCCAGGAGTTCCACGGCCAAGGGGAAGGTGCGCACCTCCTTGCCCCGTAC
>QZKZ01000063.1 GCA_004796465.1 Desulfovibrio sp. | reverse complement strand
CGGTGATGTCCTTGGCCCCGGACATGGAGCCGGCGGAGAACACGCCCATGCGGGTAGTGCGCGAGGGCTCGAAGGGCAGGGTCTTGACGAATCCCCAGTCATTGACCTCGACCCCGGCGGCGCGGGCCAGCTTGTCCATGTTCTTGGGCGGACGCGCGCCCACGGCCAGGACCAGCATGTCGAACCAGTCCTCGGTCATCTCGCCCTGTTCGTTGACGTATTGGACCCGGACCGAGCCTTCGGCCCCTTCCTGGTCCTGATCGATGGGCAGGACCGAGTGCAGCCTGGCCCTCACGAACTTGACGCCGTTCTCGTCCTTGGCCGCGTCAAAGTAGCGCTGGTAGTTCTTCCCGAACACGCGCATGTCCATGTAGAAGACCGTGGCCTCAGCTGGGCCGCCCTCTTGGTTGCGGGTCAGCTTCTTGGCCAGGTTGGCTTCCTTGATGGAGATCATGCAGCAGATGGAGGAGCAGAAGTCCGCGTTTCTCCTGAGATCCCGCGAGCCCACGCATTGCAGCCAGGCGATCTTCTTGACCGGGCCGCCGTGCACTGGGTGCGCCAATTGGTTGTTTCCGGTGCCGCTGATGAGCCGTTCGAACTCCAGGGAGCTGAGCACGCCGGGGTACTTGCCCCAGCCCAGCACGTCGCTCATGGGTTCGGGGTTGAAGCATTCGAAGCCGCCGGCCATGATCACCGTGGCCACGTCCACTTCAATGAGTTCGTCGGACACGATGCGCATAAAGAGCTTGTCCAGCCAGGGCGCGGTGGTGGTCTCGTCCAGGGGCTTGGCCGCGAACTCGCGCACTCCCAGCTCCATGAGCCGTTCGATCTCTTCGTTGTCCACATCCTCGTCCATGAGCACCACGGCCAGATTGGGATCGATCTCCAGACAGCGGGTGATCACGCGCTCGGGGTCGGGCTCGTCCAGGGACATGTCCAGGAGCAGCAGGCCGATCCTGCTCTTTTCCTCTTCATTGAGCACCCGGCTGATGGCCTCGTCGCCCGTGGACACGATCTCCAGGGAGAAGCCCAGTTCCTCGACCACCTTGGCTGCGGCTTGGGCTGCCTTGGGGTCGGGGTCCGCGATGAGCACGGTGAATTCCTTGCGCGCCTCGCTCTTGAAGTCGATGGCTCCGGTGGGACAGGCGTCCTGGCACTGGCCGCAGCGCACGCAGTGTTCCAGGTCCACCACGTAGTGGTTGGGGATGGCGTGGGGCACGGGCAGGTGCACGGCGGCCCGCTTGGTCAATCCCGCGTTGAACTCGCTGGGGACCTTGACCGGGCAGACCTCGGCGCATTCGCCGCAGCCGATGCACTTGGCCGGGTCCACGAACCCGGATTCCTTGCGCAGGATGGCTTGGAATTCACCGGGATCGCCTGACAGATCCTCCAACTCCGTGGAGAGCAGGATGTCGATGTTGCGGTGAAAGAGCCCCTTGCGCAGGCAGAATTGGGACGAGCTGTCACGCTCGGTGAGCGGCAGCATCTTGCACATGCCGCAATGGTCCGTGGGAAACTGGTGGTCGAGCTGGGTGAGCAAGCCGCCGATGGCTGCTTTCTTGTCGATGAGCAGCACCTTGCGGCCTGTCTCGGCCAGGTCCAGCGCGGACCTGATGCCGCCGATTCCAGCTCCCACGACCAGGGCGTCATAATTCTTTTTCATCACGCACTCCTCGTCCGCTTGGCGTCAGCATTCATGCCTCAATCCAGCCCGCCCGTGACTTCCGAGAACTCCTTCTCCTGGAAGACCGAGAGTGGCGGCGCTTCCTCGGGGCTGCGTCCGGCCTCGTATTCAAAAGCCTCTTGGGTCCGGTGCGCGCCCAGGCGGAACAGCTCCATGACCGGAATGTCGTTGGGACAGGCATTGGAGCATTGGCCGCAGCCGATGCAGGCCGTGGACATATGCGCCAACCGGGTCAGGTGGTAGAGCATGGTGTCCGTGGGCATGCGCAGCGCGCCCTTTTTCCGGGCCCAGCCCATGTATTGCCAGGGTTCGTGGCTGAACACGTCGGTCACGAACACGCATTCCCGGCAGTAGCAGACCGGGCAGGCCACCCTGCAGTTGTAGCAGTTGATGCATCCGGCCAGGTAATCGGCCAGCTTTTCCGGGGTGGCCGTGGCCTCGGCGGTCTCCTCGAACATGGCGTCGCGGTAGGCCTTGCGCTTGGCGACCAGGGCCTCGATGGCCTTGTCGCGGGCGTCGCCCGGAGCCGCGTCCTTGAGTTCCAAGCGGCTCAGGAGTCCCTCGCCCTTGGGCGTGGAAGCCTCGATGAAAATCTGGGACCCGAGGTCCGCGCCCATGAGGCCGATGGTCAGATCCGCCACCGGGCTGACCGGGTGTTCACAGGCCAGGCAGGCCCGGGCCAAGCCCGGAACGCCGTTGCCCGCGCCGATCTCTCCGGCCGCGGCCTTCTTGATGAAGCTGTTGGAGCCTTCCAGGCCCAGGGAATCACCGTTGTTTTCCATGACCCGGCGGTAGCCCTGGTTGTCGTAAGCGCCGTAGCAGTCGACCCCCACCAGGACCAGGTTGTGCAGGCTGCCCTGGTTGAGCTTGATCAGCTCCACGAATGCGCGGATCTCGCAGGGCCGCATCACGGCCACCAATCCGCCGTCCAGGTCGCCGCGCGTGAGCTGGGCCACTTGGCGCGCCGAGTTGAGGGGAAAGCTCGGGGCCAGGGGGTCTGCCGTGGCCAACTTGTCAGCGGAGGTGATCAAGGCGGGCATGACCGTACCCTTGGCCTCCAGTTGCCGGGGCGTGAAGATCCCCGCGATTTCCTGGTCAGCGAGCAGTTTGCCCAGAAAGTCCTGGACAGCCGCCACGATGTTCCCGTCCCGTACCTCTATTTGCGCCGTGGATGCCATGGCCTTTCTCCTTGTTTGGTCTGGGTCCTTGCGTGCGTCCCGGTCACATGACTTCTATGGCCGTGGCCTCGCCCGGGCCCAGTTCCTTGATGTCCTCGACCATCTTGTTCACGGTCTCGGCGAACTCGTTGCCTTCGCTCGCGCCGACCCAGGTCAGCTTGAGGCGGCGTTCGTCAAAGCCGAAGCCGGTCAGGATTTCCGTGAGCAGTTTGATGCGCCGCCGGGCTTTGTAGTTGCCGTTGATGTAGTGGCAATCCCCGGGATGGCAGCCCGACACGAGCACCGCATCCGCGCCCGAAAGCAGGGCCTTGATCACGTATTTGGGGTCCACCATGCCCGTGCACATCATGCGGATCAGCCGCACATTGGGGGATTGGACCATCCTCGCGGTTCCGGCCAGGTCCGCCGCGGTGTACGTGCACCAGTTGCAGACAAAGGCCACGATGGTGGGTTCGAACTCGCTCATGGGTATCTTCCTCAACTCGCCGTGGCGGTTTCCTCGGTTTCAGCCGCGGGCGGGACAGACTCTTGGGGTCCGGCCTCGGCCATGGGGGATTCGGCATGGTCCTCGACGGTAATGGGAGCTTCGGGCACCGGCGCGAGCATGCCCGCCAACTCCGTGAAGATGGCTTTTTCCGTGAAATGCTTGACCTGGGCCGCGCCTGACGGACAGTGCGCCGCGCAGGAGCCGCAGCCCTTGCACATGGCTTCGTTGACCACCGAGACCCGCAGCCTGTCGTCGAACTCAATGGCCGAGTAAGCGCACAGGCCGATGCAGGCCTTGCAACCAATGCAGATGTCGGGATTGATCCAGGAGGTGGTGGGCGAAATGGCCACCTCGCCCCTGGCGGCCAGGGCCAGCGCCTGGGCAGCCGCGCCCGAGGCGTGGGACACCGCGTCCGGGATGTCCTTGGGGCCTTGGCAGGTCCCGGCCAGGAACACGCCGTCCGTGGCCGTGGACACCGGGCCGAGCTTGGGGTGCTCTTCCAGGAAGAACTTGTCCAGGCCTTGGCTGATGCCGAAGCGGCGGGCCACTTCAGGGGCGTCGGGCCGTGGCTCCATGGCCGTGCACAGGATGGCCATGTCCACGGGCACCCGCACGGTCTGGCCCAGGAGGGTGTCCTCGCTGACAACGACCAACTTGCCCTCTTCTTCCGGCGTCCGCGCCTTGTCCGTGATCTCGGCCGGGCGGCCCCGAATGAAGGTCACGCCTTCTTCTTGGACCCTGGTGAGAAACTCCTCGTAGCCCTTACCAAAACAGCGCAGGTCAATGTAAAAATTGTAGACCTTCACGTGGTGGCCCACCTTGTCCTTGATCAGGTGGTCGTACTTGAGGGCGTACATGCAGCAGACCCGCGAACAGTACTCATGGTGGTTCTTGTCCCGGGAGCCCACGCAGTGGATCACGGCCACGGAGTCAGGGGGCGTGCCGTCCTTCTTGACGATCTTGCCGCCCGTGGGCCCCACCGCGTTGTTGAGCCGCTCGAACTGGAGGCCCGTGAGCACGTTGTCAAAGCGGCCGAAGCCGTATTGCTTCATGGGCGTGGGGTCCATGGTGTCGAAGCCCGTGGCCAGGACAATGGTGCCGATGTCCACGGTCAGGGTCTGCTCCTGCTGTTCGTAGTCAATGGCGCCCGAGGGGCAGAACTTTTCGCAGACCCCGCACTTCTTGCCGTTCAAGGTCCGGCACACCGTGGCGTCGATCACCGGCTTGTTGGGCACGGATTGGGGCGAATTGCGGTAGATGGCCCGGCGCAAGCCCATGCCTTCCTCGAACTCGCTGGGCACCTTGGTCGGGCACTTTTCCAGGCACAAACCGCAGCCCGTGCACTTGACCATGTCCACGTAGCGGGGCTTTTGCTTGATCACGGCCTGGTAGTTGCCCACAAAGCCGCTGACCTGCTCCACCTCGGCCCATGTCATGAGGTTGATGTTGGGCTCCTGGGCCACGGCCACCATCTTGGGCGTGGAAATACAGGCCGCGCAGTCCAGGGTGGGAAATGTCTTGTCGAACTGGGCCATGTGCCCGCCGATGGACGGGGCCTTTTCCACGAGGTGCACCTTGTGCCCGGCCTTGGCAATGTCCAGGGCCGCCTGGATGCCCGCGATGCCCGCGCCCACGACCAGGACGTCGGGGTGCACCTTTTCCATGCGCGAGTAGAGCTCGTCATGGTAGTTGACCCGGTTGACCGCCGCGGCCACCAGGTGCTTGGCCTTGCACGTGGCTTCCTCCGAGTCCTCGGTGACCCAGGAGCAGTGCTCCCGAATACAGGTCATCTGGAACAGGAAGGGATTGAGCCCCGCGCGCAAACACGCGTTCTGAAAAGTTTTTTCGTGCAAACGTGGGGAACAGGACGCCACCACCACCCGGTCCAGGCCCAATTCCTGGATGTCCCGGATGATCATGTCCTGGCCCGGATCGGAACACATGAATTTGTAGTCCCGGCCCACGACCACGTTCTGCAGGTCCTCGGAGAACCCCGCCACTTCGGGCGAGTTCACCTTGGGATGAATGTTGGTGCCGCAGTGGCAGACATACACGCCGATTCTGTTGCTCATGGCCACACTCCCGAGGTTGCGCATCCTCCAGCAGCGGTTTCGCCTGATGCTTGTCCGTGTTGGTTGCCCGTTGAGAACAATATGCGTGCCTGCTCGGAATTGTGATGTGACTTTGGATGCTTGCGCTATTGTTCACAGTGTGGGCCCTTGGATTTTGGCCGCTAAATCCGAGGGTATTGTCTTGCAGGACAAGACTTATCTTCCCGCGCAATAAGAATTGCTTTTCCAAAGGACCTCTCGACCTTACACTTCCTTTATATTCAAAGGATTACAGGTTGGGCAAAAAGAAAAACGCCCTCTCGGAGCCCAGGTTTTTCCCATTCTTGTGCTGCAAGACAGCGTGGGGCAAGGCTTGCGAGGCAGGGCAAAAACCGAGTTTTTTTATTGTCTTTTCCCCATTGCTTGAGTACATCCTGGAAGTATCTCTTCATTGAAGCACGCAGGAGGCGAGCGCTCCGTGACCATGGACAACCTCCATAAGGCCCTGCTCAACGCCACCTCGGACAACGCCCTGGTCATCGACACCGAGGGCGTTGTGCTTGCGGCCAACCAGGCCATGTATTCGCGCCTGGGCATCTCCCCTGCTCTGCTCCTGGGGCACAATGTCTTGGACTTGTTCCCGCCCGATGTGGCGGCGCGCAGAAAAATCGTGCTCCAAAGCGTGGTCCGTTCGGGCGAGGTCTTCCGTTTCGAGGACCTCACCCAGAGCGGGGCCATGTTCGAGGCCACGGTCTACCCCGTGCTCAACGAGGTGGGCGAGGCCGAGAAACTGGTGGTCTGCATCCGCGACGTGACCGCACCTAAACGCGCGGAAGTGGAGCGCCACCGCTTGGGCTCGGCCATTGAGCAGACCGTGGAAGCCATCATCATCATGGACAACGACCTGTGCGTGAACTACGTGAACCAGGCGTTTGAGGAGATGACAGGCTACGCCCAACAGGACATGAAAGGCGAGCACATCGGCATGCTCTACTGGGGCGAGGAGCAGAAACGCGCCCTGCACCGGGTGGCCGCATCCCTGGAAGAAAGCGATTCCTGGCAGGGCCGCACCGTGAACACCCGCAAGGACGGGTCCAGCTTCACCTGCGAGCAAACCGTGGCCCGCATCCGGGGCAAGCGCTTCCTGCCACTGGGCTACGTGTCCATCTGGCGTGACGTGACCGAGACCGAACAGTTGGAGCGGCAACTGCGCCAGGCCCAAAAAATGGAAGCCATCGGCACCCTGTCCGGGGGAATCGCCCACGACTTCAACAATATTCTGGGTCCGATCATCCTGCACGCGGAGTTGCGCTTGGCCGCCATCCGCGAATCAGGCGTGCCCGACCCTTGTCAGACCTCATTCGAGGAGATTTTAGGCGCGGCCAACCGGGCCAAGAGTTTGGTGGAACAGATTCTGGGCCTGTCCCGCCGCCAGGAGCACGACAAGCCCGTGCCCTTCCAGCTCTCACTGATCATTAAAGAATGCCTCAAGCTGCTCGGGCCCTCCCTGCCTTCGTCCCTGGACATCACATTCGACAACCGGGCGGACAACGACCTGATCCTGGCCGACCCGACCATGGTCCACCAGGTGATCATGAACCTGTGCACCAACGCGGCCCACGCCATGGAAGAACAGGGCGGCAAGCTGTCCATCGCCGTGGGCCAGGAAAACTTGGACGAACCCCGGCCCGGCCCTTTGTCCACGCTCAGGCCCGGGGCGTTTGTGCGCCTCTCGGTCACGGACACGGGCTGCGGCATCTCCCAAAAGGACCTGGAGCGCATTTTCGACCCCTTTTTCACCACCAAGCAGGACAGCGTGGGCACGGGCCTGGGCCTGGCCGTGGTCCAGACCATCGTCACCGGCCTGGGCGGCGGCATGCGCGTGACCAGCGAGCCGGGCCAAGGCTCCTGCTTCGAGGTCCTGCTGCCCCAGTGCGACCCCGGCCTGCTCGGCGCGGCGGCCAACGGCCCCCTCGAACATGCGGAGCAGCGTCAGGAAAAGATTCTGTTCGTGGACAGCGACGCCATGCTCGCCCAGGGCGGCATGGAAGCGCTCAAGCAGTTGGGCTTTACCGTCACCCGCTGCGCCAACGGCTTCGAGGCCTTGGCCCTGTTCCGCCAGGACCCCGAGCAGTTCGACCTGGTGCTCGTGGAAGCGGCCCTGCCCGAGCTGAGCGGCATGGGCTTGGCCCGGGAACTGCTGCTCAGCCGTCCCGAGCTGCCCGTGGTCCTGTGTTCGGGCTATACATCCTCGGTCTTGCGCGATAAGACAGAAGCATTCAACGCGGCCCAAGGCGATATTCCCTCCATACGAGGGTTTCTCACCAAACCCTTTCACCTGGAAGAACTGGCCGCCACATTGAACCAGGCGCTCGCCACTCCAAGCTGAACCGATTCGCGAGCCGGAACTCCGCCATGGCCAATGTCCTGATCATTGACGACGACGTGCAACTCTGCGACGCCCTGTCCATGGTCGTCACCAAGATGGGCCACGAGGCCCAATCCGCCTATACCTTGAAGCGCGGCCTGAGCATGGTGGACAAGGGCGAATTCGAGGTGGTGATCCTGGACATCCGCTTGCCCGACGGCAACGGCCTGGACGCCCTGCCCCGGATCAAGGACAGCAAGTCCGCGCCCGAGGTGATCATCCTCTCGGGCTCCTGCGACCCGGACGGCGCGGAACTGGCCATTCGCAGCGGCGCGTGGAGCTACATTCCCAAGCCGCCGACCATGAACAAAATCCAGCTGCCTGTGCAGCGCGCCATTGACTACCACCAGAAGAAGCGCGCGCACCGGCCGCCCGTGGTGCTCAAACGCCACGGCATCGTCGGCGAGAGCCAGGCGATCATGGCCTGCCTGGACACCGTGGCCCTGGCCGCGTCCACGGACTCCAACGTGCTGATCACCGGAGACACCGGAACGGGCAAGGAGATCTTCGCCCGGGCCATCCACGAAAACAGCGCCCGCTCGGACGGCCCCTTCATCATCGTGGACTGCGCGGCCCTGCCCGAGAACCTGGTGGAATCGATCCTGTTCGGCCATGAAAAGGGCGCGTTCACTTCCGCGGACAAGCGCAGCCAAGGCGTGGTCCGCCAGGCCCACAACGGCACCCTGTTTCTCGACGAGATCGGCGAATTGCCCATGTCCATGCAAAAGGCCTTTCTCCGCGTGCTCCAGGACAGGCGCTTCCGGCCCGTGGGCGGCGTGGAAGAGGTGGAAAGCAATTTCCGGCTCGTGGCCGCCACCAACAAGGATCTGGAAGAGCTGGTCCTGGTCTGGAAATTCCGCCAAGACCTGCTGTTCCGCTTGCGCACCATCACCATTGACTTGCCGTCGCTCAAGGACCGGGGCCGGGACATCACGATCATGGCCAACTCCTTTACCGAGTCCCTGTGCAAGCGCATGAAAATCGCGCGCAAGGGCCTGACCCCGGAATTCCTGGACGCGCTCAATGAATACGAATGGCCCGGCAATGTGCGGGAATTCCTGCACGCCCTGGAATCCAGCCTGGCCATGGCCGGGGACGAAGCCTACCTGTCCCCGCGCCATTTGCCCGTGAACATCCGCGCCCAAATGGCCCGCGACTCCCTGACCTCGCGGACCCTGGCCGAGGCGCCCCACCCCTCTCCGGACTTGCCCGATCCCGGCCACGGCCTTGACCCCGGCAGTTTTCCCACGCTCAAGGACTACCGCGCCCAAGCCATGGCCGACCTGGAAAAGGAGTATCTGCAGCGCTTGGTGTCCATGACCGAATGGGACATCAAAAAGGCCTGCTCCTTGTCCGGCCTGTCCCGGGCCAGGCTCTACGCCCTGCTCAAACTGCACCGCATCTCCCGCGCGGGCAGCGCCCTGGCCGAGGAAGTCTGAGCCCCTTTCAGCCGATTCCTGATTTTTCGCCTTTTCTTCGGGCAGGGCTTGCGTAATGTCCCGCCAACACGTACTTTGCTTCTGATACGTGTTGTTTCATTCCGACATCAGCGGGGGGCCGCCATGGCGAACATTCTTATAGTGGAAGACAGCCGCACTTTTGCCTTGTTGCTCAGCAGGGCCCTCACCTCGCGTTTGGGCTTGGAGTCTACCTGGGTCAAGACATACGATGAAGCCCAGGAAAAGCTCCAGCACGACTCGGACGCGTTTTCCATGGCCCTGCTCGACATCAACCTGCCGGACGCACCCAACGGGGAAGTCGTGGACCTGGTCCTGGGATACGAGATCCCCAGCCTGGTTTTCAGCAGTGAAATCTCCGACGACCTGCGCGACTCGATCTGGTCCAAGGGAATCGTGGATTACGTGTACAAGGAAGGCGCGGAAAACGTCGACTACATCGTGGCCACGATCAACAACATCCTGACCAACCAGGAGATCGGCGTACTCGTGGTCGACGACTCCACCACCTCCCGCAACCACATCACCAAGCTGCTGCGCATCCACCAATACGACGTGATCGCCACGGACAACGGCCAGGACGCCCTGGCCCTGCTTGAGGCCAACGACCATATCCGCCTGGTCCTCACTGCCTATGTCATGCCCGACATGAACGGCTACGAACTGACCAAGGCCATTCGCAAACAGTACCGCAGGGACGACCTGGCCCTGATCGGCGTGTCCGGGGACGATGAAACCGCGACATCGGCCAAGTTCATCAAGGCCGGGGCCAACGACTACATCACCAAGCCCTTTCTCTTTGAGGAGTTCTACTGCCGCATCACCCAAAACATCGAGATCATCGAATACATCAAGCGCATCCGCGAGCTCTCGGAAAAGGACTTCCTCACCAAGCTCTACAACCGCAAATACCTCTTTGACGCGGGCGGGCTGCTCTACGCCAACCAGCAGCGCACCAACAACGAAATCGCCGTGGCCCTGCTCGACCTCGACAACTTCAAGGCCATCAACGACACCTATGGCCATGCCGCAGGCGATGAAGTGCTCATTACCGTGGCCAAGCTCCTCCAAGACCGCTTCCGCAAGTCCGACATTGTCT
Source organism: Desulfovibrio sp. (assembly GCA_004796465.1). Lineage (GTDB taxonomy): Bacteria > Desulfobacterota > Desulfovibrionia > Desulfovibrionales > Desulfovibrionaceae > MADRE1. The sequence continues at coordinate 1,926 of QZKZ01000063.1, read as the reverse complement.
GCCGCTACGGCGGCGAGGAGTTCTGCATCCTGGCCACGAACATGGCCCGCGACCAAGCCCGCACCGTGTTCGAAGACCTGCGCCAGGCCGTGGCCGATATCAGCCTCTACCTGGACGGCGAAACCATCGAATTCACCACCTCCATCGGCCTGTGCCTCAATCCCATGGATTCCCTGGAGCAAATGATCTCCAAAGCTGACGCCAAGCTCTACCAAGCCAAGAACTCAGGCAAAAACCAAGTACGAGTGTTTCCGGAAGCAGAGTAGGAAAAGGCAACGTCAACGGATAACGTCAAAGGATTTTGTTGGGTTGGCGGGCTTCGCCCGGGACGGATTGACGGCAACGTCAACGGATGAACGTCGCGGGGCCCTGCCCCGCACCCCGCAAGGGCATGATGCCCTTGACCCCGCTTGGCTCCAGCGGCACTTTTCTGTTGAATCAAAATGGGAGCTGTATCAAGTATGTGTTGGGTGCCAATATGTTGAGTAGGCGCGGTGGATGTAGCCCGCGCCCGGTTGATGACCGCACCATCCGGTCACCCACGAAAACGCCGCCGAAATATTCCCCAGCCCAAATGGGGTCAAGGGGGTGACCCCTTGCGGGGTGCAGGGCTTAGATGTTCTTAGGCTTGAAAAGCCTTAGAACACCTTATGCAGCTCTGCTGAGAAAACCCCTGCGACGTTCATCCGTTGCCGTAACGGGCGCAAGCCCGCTAATCATACGCCTTCATCCGTTGACGTTATCCCTTGACGTTCCCCCCTACCGCCCGCACCCCAACCCAATATCCAGCACATCCCGGTCCCGGACCAGCACATACGTTTCATTGGTCAGGGGCGTGTAGAGCTTGATCTCATGCAGGCCCTCGCCTTGGGGACGGTCCAGCCACAGGCTGGCCACGGTGCCGTCGGGCAGCACGCAGGGGGAATTGTCGTTGCGCCGGGTCACGTCCACGGCGTCGAGAACGCTGGTCTCGGGGTCAAGGCGCACGATGTACTCGCCGTTGTTGTCGTTCTCAAAGTAGATCCAGCCATCAGGCCCATAGTCCGGGTGGTGCAGGGGGCCGTTTTGCGGGGTCATGACCACGCGCAGGGACGCGCCGTCCACGCTGGCCTCGCAGATGGCGTTGTCGCCTTGGCCATAGGGCTCGTTGCCGCAGTCAAAGACCACGTGCGTGCCTGCCTCGTTGAGCGCGGGCTGGGAGTTGAAGGCATAGTTTGAGTCACCAGTGACCAGCACGGGCTCGGACCACTCCTTGCCCTGCCTGGAAATGGCCCACAAATCCAGGTCATGCGGACCGTCCTGGCCGGGATACACAATGAGTTCCCCGCCCGAGGCCACAGCGGAAAAACCCTGCACATGCACGGGCTCGCCCCCGACCAGCACGGCCTCGGCCCGGGACAAATCCCTGGCCATCACAGCCAAACAGGCCCAGTCCGCGCAGCCCGCGTGAAAACGCTCGGTTTCCAGGAGCAGGGTCTCACCGTCCGGCGCGATGTTGAGCCAGGCGTCCTCGTCCCTGGTCTCGGGATACAGCTCGTCCAGGGCCTGGGTAATGTCCTCGGGTTCGGCTCCGGGCTTGGCGGCCATGCGGTAGATGTGCCCGTTGTCCAGAATAAAGGTCAGGGTCTGGGCTGAGGCCTGGCCGCCAAGGAATGAAACGGCCACACATATAGCGAGCATAAACAATAATTTATTGTGCATTTTTTACCTCCATCCTCTAGATTACCCCTTGACAGATGACCCGTCCATCGTTAATCGTCGATTTACGATGAAGAAGATCATTTACCAACCTGCTGAACAGGACAAGGACTCCCCGGCCCTGGATTCCGCTGCCATGGAAGAGCTGGCCGAGATGTGCAAGGGCTTGGCCCATCCCGCGCGGGTGGCGATCCTGGCCTACTTGAAGAGCGTGGACCGCTGCATTTG
>QZKZ01000019.1 GCA_004796465.1 Desulfovibrio sp. | reverse complement strand
TCGGGCTGCGGCAAGACCACCCTGGTCCGCCGCCTGACCCGCGAGTTCCCGGATTTCTCCTATTCCGTGTCCTATACCACGCGCGGCCCGCGCGGCCCGGAACGCGACGGCATTGACTACCACTTCGTGGACCAGGAAAAGTTCCAGCAGCTCATCAGCCAGGATTTTTTCGCGGAATGGGCCGAGGTGCACGGCAACTTCTACGGCACCCCCCTGCACGAAATCGAGGAATTGCTCGGCCAGGGCCGCGACGTGCTCCTGGACGTGGACGTGCAGGGCGCGCGCCAGCTCAAGGAAAAGCTGCCCGGCCTGTACGTGTTCATCCTGCCGCCCTCGCGCAAGGCCCTCGAAGAGCGCCTGCTCCGGCGCGGCACGGACTCGCCCGAGGTGATCCACCGCCGCATGGGCAATGCGGCCGATGAAATCGCCCAGGCCGTGCTCTTTGACGCCTGGGTGGTCAACGACGACTTGGACGAGGCCTACGACGAACTTCGCGCCGCGTTCCTGGCCCAACGCCTCAAGCCCTCCAAGAATCCGGACTTCCTTCAGGAACTCTTGTGCAACTGGGACCAAGACCAGTGATTCCATCCTTTTTGGGCTGAACCTCCTTACCCCTTGCATTTACTACATTTCTACGCTATAAGTTGAATCTTGCGGTCTTGTATGCTTTTTGTGGGGGGATTGCTTCACGTTCGGGCTCTATTGCCAGGCCCGTCCGTACTCTTGATTCCTTGACCCTAACCCGCAAGCACGGCATTATCCGTAATACGTTGAAACCCCCTGAGATGGATGCACCGGCAACGACCAAGGCAGCGGACATATGACGGAAGACACTTCGCCTCCCTCTGAAGATACTCAGGTTCCCATGGACGACGAGGTCCAAACGGACGAGTCCATGGAGCAGGAGGGCTCCCATCCCGCGCCCCAAAAAAAGGACAAGATCCAGGGCATCTTCTCCACCCAGACCGTGCAAAAGGTGGGCACCGGCACCACGGTGCGCAAGACCGTGCAAAAAACCTTTTGGATGGTCGAGGAACTGGACAGCGGCGTCCTGGAGATCCAGCCCCTGAACAAGGCGTACATCCCCAGCGGCCCCAAACGTAAAGTGGCCATGGACGACCTGCTCCAGAAGTTCAGCCCTGAGCCCGAGTTCTACGTGCACACCGTGTTCCCGGCCATGCAGGAGCTGAACAAGACCGTGGCCAAGGGCGAGGAGCACCGGGCCAAGGGCGAATTCTTCAGCGCGGAGCACGAATTTTCCAACGCCCTCAAGGTGGACGTGGACAACGTGCGCGCCAACTTCGGGTTGGGACTGACCTACCTGGGCCGTGGCGAGACCAAGAAGGCGGACAACATCTTCGAGCGGCTGGTCAAGCTGGACGCGGCTTTTGAAAAGGAACACAAGCACCTGTTCAACGAGTTCGGCATCAACCTGCGCAAGAACAGAATGTACTCCCAGGCCCTGGATTACTACCAGCGCGCCATGCAACTTTCCGAGGCCGACGAGCACCTGCACTACAACATTGCCCGCGCCTTTTTCGAAAAGGGCATGACCAAGGAAACCGTGCAGCACCTGCAACAATCCCTGGACATGAACCCGGAGTTGGAGGCTGCCCAGCAATTCCTGGAGTGGCTCGGAGACAAGGGATTCGTCACCGAGGACGGAGAGATCACGGACCTGCAGCCCTCGGACGTGGATCTCGGCCCGAGCAAAAGAAAACCCAAAACCGATGCCGCCCCGGGTGGTGAGGGCGGTGAAAGCGGCGACGACGAAGACAGCGATCTGCCCGCCGGCATCGACCTGGGCGGCGGCTATCAAGTGGACTAAGCATGACCACCAGCCAAGGCCAAGCCTTTCTTTCCCAGTTGGCGGACATCAAGCAGGACTTGCCCTATTCCCCGGGCCTCCTGCGCGACATGTTCTCCCTGACCAATGAATCCTCGCCCGCGTCCCTGGAACGCATCGGCCAGACCATCACCCAGGACCAGGGCCTCACGGCCAAGATCCTGGCCCTGGCCAATTCGGCGTTTTACGGACTGCAAGGCAAGGTCACCTCCGTGTCCCGCGCCGCCGCCCTTATCGGCATGAAGGAAATCCGCAACCTGGTCCTGGCCCTGGGCATCCAGGCCCTGACCCATGACCGGCCCTTGCCCCGGGATTTCGACTTGTACGCGTATTGGGAGCACAACCTGGCCACCGGCGTCTGCGCCAAGCTCTTGGCCGAACGGGTCCAGGCCGAGGACCCTGAGGTGAGCCCTGACTCCCTGTTCACCGCAGGCATGCTCCACGACTTTGGCAAGCTGCTCACGGCCATCCACCGGCCCGAGGATTATTCCATCATCCACAAACAGGCCCATGACCAGGACCTGCCCTACTGCAGCTTGGAAGAGGGGCACTGGGGCATTGAACACGGCGTGATCGGCGCCATGACCCTCAACTCCTGGAACCTGCCCAAGGAACTGACCGAGCCGGTCAACTGGCACCACGCACCAGAGCATGCGCCGGAATTCGCGGTCCAGGCCAAACTCCTTTGCTTGGCCGACGCCCTGCACCATTCCCTGCTCGATCCGGAAAAACCCCTGTCCAGCCAAGCCATGGCCCTGCTCCTGGAGTTCGGTTTCAATTACAAAGAGATCTGCAAGGAACTGGAGTGGGTCATGGAAGACGACAGCCTGGAGCAGTTCATCTCCCACCTGTCCTAATTCCCTTGCCTTCACACAAGCCTCGGACTACTGAACAGAGACTTTTGTGTAATTCCTTTTCAGAGACCTTTGTAGAATTGTTCGCTGGCGAACTTGAGCCGTTGGCGAGGAACGAGCCTTACGGTTAAAGATAGCAGAGCTGGCGCGAAAAAAATTCAAGAGCTAGGCATAGTAAGCATATGTGAGCTTTTGCTTTAGCCGTTGGCGAGCGCTTGCGAGCCTTACGGATAAAGACAGCAGCGATGGATTTTTTTCGGCAGCGAAGCCAGCGGGCAATTATGCGGAGGTCTTGAGGAGTCCGGAGCTCGGACGTGCCTAAACGCTGGACCACACCCCCTGCCACCCCCTTGCCGCCCCAGGCGGCCCAATGGGCCGACGCCCTGTCCATTTCCCCCTTTCTCGCCCAATTGCTCTGGCAGAGGGGACTCGACTCTGCCGAGGCCATGGACCTTTTTCTCAACCCCGGCCTGTCCCGTTTGCCCCAACCCACGGAACTACCCGGCCTGGACCAGGCCGCCGGGCACTTGGCCGCGTCCCTGGGTTCCAATGCCAGGATCGCGGTCTGGGGCGACTACGACGTGGACGGCGTGACCTCCTCGGCCCTGCTCCTCGACTTTTTCCAGCAGCGCGAAATAGAGGCCCAGGCCTACCTGCCCCACCGTTCCGAAGAGGGCTACGGCCTGAACATCCCGGGCATCGAGCTTTTGGCCAAGCAAGGCGTGGGGTTGCTGCTCACCGTGGATTGCGGGGTGAGCGACATCGAGCCCATAGCCCGCGCCCGGGAACTGGGCATGGACGTCATTGTCACGGACCACCACTTGCCCGGCGACCAAGCCCCGGATGTCTGCGCCATGGTCAATCCCAAGCTCGGCCCCTGCAACGTGCCTGGACTCACCGACTTGGCGGGCGTGGGCGTGGCCTTTTATCTGGCCGCGGCCCTGAACCGCCGCCTGCCTGGCGAGCCCCTGGACATGCGCGAGTTCCTGGACCTGGTGGCCCTGGGCTCCCTGGCCGACGTGGTGCCCCTGACCAACGTCAACCGCATCCTGGTCAAGAACGGGTTGCTCAAGATCAGCGAGGCCAAGCGGCCCGGCATCGCCGCGCTCAAGGAAGTGGCGGGTTTCACTGCCGGGGCCGACCTCAACTCCACCCAGGTGGTGTTCGGCCTGGGCCCGCGCATCAACGCTGCTGGCCGCCTGGACGACGCCCGCTCGGCCCTGGACCTGCTGCTCTCTCCTGACATGGTCACGGCCCGGCCTTATGCCGAGAACCTCAACCAGATGAACAAGGCCCGCCGCAAAATCGAGGATGAAATCCATTCCGAGGCCCTGGAGCAGGCCCAGAACATCCTTACCGATGATTCCAGAGCCGGGTTGGTGCTGTACGCACCGCACTGGCGCTCGGGCGTGGTCGGCATCGTGGCCTCGCGCGTGGTCGAGGCCATGTACCGCCCGACCCTGATCCTGTGCGACGACAACGGTTCCATCAAGGGCTCGGGCCGCTCCATCCCGGAATGCAACATCCACCAGGCCATTACCCAGTGCGCCGACCTCTGCGCCCACTTTGGCGGCCACCACCAGGCTGCCGGCCTGACCCTGGCCGACCCGGACCATCTCGCCCCACTCATGGACCG
>QZKZ01000252.1 GCA_004796465.1 Desulfovibrio sp. | reverse complement strand
GTTCGGCGTGGCCCAGGGAGGCAGCCTCAAGGCCTGGCTGGGGCTGAACCAACATCCGGAGTCCCGCTTTTTCGGCTTTGACTCATTCGAGGGCCTGCCCGAGCACTGGCACGCCAAAGCACCCAAGGGAGCCTACAGCACCGGCCGCAAAGTCCCTGACCTGGACGACCCCAGGGTCAGCTTTGTGCAGGGGCTGTTTCAGCAGACCGTGGATGCTTTCAGCCGCGAATTCAGCCCGCGCAACCAACTCGTGCTGCACATGGACGCGGATCTCTACACCTCGACCCTGTACGTGCTCATGAACATGGACCGCCACATCCACAGAGGCGCGGTGCTCCTGTTCGACGAGTTCAACGCCCGCTGTTTTACGGATGAGTTCGCCGCGCTCCAGGACTGGAGCCGGGCCTGCATGAAGCCCTACACCTTCATCGCCAGACGCACGGATTTCGCCAAGGTGGCGGTGCAGGTTCTGTAAACGGATTCTTGCGAGACAAGGAAAAGGCCGGCGCGAAAGCGCCGGCCTTGCGTTTTTTATGATTTGGCCAGCTTGTTGAGGTCTGCTTCCCGGATTTCCTTGCGTTTGATCTTGCCGCTGATGGTCTTGGGCAACTCAACCACGTACTCAATGACCCGGGGATACTTGTAGGGCGCGGTCAAATCGCGCACAAATCCTTGCAGTTCCTTGGTCAACTCCTCGCCCCCCTCAAAGCCGGGCGCCAGGACCACCGAAGCCTTGACCAACTGCCCCCGCACCTCGTCGGGCAATCCCGTGACCGCGGCCTCGATCACCGCGTCGTGCGCCACCAGGGCGGATTCCACCTCGAACGGGCCAATGCGGTAGCCCGAGCTCTTGATCAGGTCGTCGGTGCGGCCCATGAACCAGAGATAGCCGTCCTCGTCGGCCCAGGCCTTGTCGCCGGTGTGGTACCAGCCGCCAGTTTTCACGCTCGCGGTCTTTTCCGGCTCGTCCATGTAGGAATCAAACAGGCCCAGGACCGGCTGGTCGATGCGAATGCATATCTCGCCTTCCTCGCCTTGGGGCACCTCAATGCCTTCTTCGTCGAGCAGGGCGATGTCCCAGCCCGGCACGGGCTTGCCGATGGAGCCGGGCTTGGGCTCCATGAACGGAAAGGTGGCCACCTGCAGAGTGGTCTCGGTCTGGCCGTAGCCCTCGTAGATCGGCATGTTGAACGCCTCTTTCCAGGCATGAAACACCGAGTCGTTGAGCAGCTCCCCGGCCGTGGTGCAGTGCCGCAAGCTGGACAGGTCGTATTGGCCGAGATCCTCGCGCACCAGGAAACGGTACACCGTGGGCGGTGCGCAAAAGGTGGTGATCTTGTTCTCGGCCATGATATGAAGCAAGTCCGCTGCCTCGAACTTGCCCCGAAAATCCCAGACAAACACGGCAGCCCCGGCCATCCATTGGCCGTAGAACTTGCCCCACACCGACTTGGCCCAGCCCGTGTCGGACAGGGTGAGGTGGATGTCGCCCTCTTCCAGGTCGTGCCACAGCGCGCCCGTGGTGAAGTGGCTGCAAGGGTAGGAAAAGGTGTGCAGCACCATCTTGGGCAGCCCGGTGGTGCCCGAGGAAAAGAAGATGACCATGGGATCGTCGCCGCCCGGCGAGTCCTGGGTCCGGGCAAAGGTTGGCTCGCCGGATTCAACGAGCGCCTGGTACTCCGTCCAATCCTGGTCCAATTCGCCCTCAACCTGCACCAGCAGCTTGAGGCCCGGGCACTCCGGCTTGGCCGTGTCCACCCGGTCGCAGATGCTGTGTTCGCAGATAATTCCGGACACATTGGCGTAGTTCACGCGCTGGGTGATGTCCTTGCTGGTCAGCAGCGAGGGCGAGGGGATGGGCAACGCGCCGATGCGGTGCAAGGCCAGCATCGCGGTCCAGTACTCCACCCTGCGGTACAGAATGAGCATGATCCGGTCGCCCTTTTTCACGCCCTGTTTGACCAATCCATTGGCCAACCGGGAAGAGCTCTCCTGGAAGAACCCGGCGTTGTATTCGCGGCGCGTGCCGCTGTCATCCACATGGATGAGCGCGGTCTTGGACGGCTCCATGGCGTCCAGTACGTCAAAGGAAAAATTGAAGTTATCCGGGCATGCCGGTTTATATTTTTCCCATAATTCATCATGACTTGAGAAGTGCTGCTTGGTGAACATGCGTGTGCTCCGTGATGCTGGGGTCGCTGAATTGGTGTCCGCATTCTTGGGCCGGAAACGTCTTGGGGCGGGATAACCGCTGCTTGCGGCCGGCCTAGAGAATCACGTCGAGAAAGGTGGCCTCTTTGCTGTCCAGGCCGCGCAGGGCGTGGGGCGTCTCGGAATTGAAGTAGATGGAGTCGCCGGGCTCCAGGATGAGAGGCTCGCCGCCCAGGCGAAGCTCCAACCGGCCTTCCAGCACGTAGATGAACTCTTGGCCGCGATGGGAGGTCTCGGTCATGGCCTCGCCGGACTTGGCAGGAACCGTGATCAAAAAGGGCTCCATTTCCCGGCCCGCGAACTTGTAGCCCAGGCTCTTGTAGGCGTAGTCCTTGCGCCGGTCCACGGAGAAACCCTCGTCCCTGCGCACCAAGGCGTGGGACTTGAGGTGGGGCTCCTGGCCGGAGATGAGCGTGGTCAAGTCAACGCGGCACAGCCTGGACACGTCCAACAAGTAGCCCACGGGAATCTCAATGGTACCGGATTCATACTCGCTGACCCGCTCCTCAGGCAGGCCCAACTGCTCGGCCATCTTCGCGACGGTCCAACCGCAACTCTCACGCAGTCCCGCCAACCGGGGCGCAATATCCTTGTACTGATCCATGCCAACCTCCGTGCTTCATCTGCAATGACATAAAAAATACACGCCTCTTCAAGCCATGGAGCGGTTGCTTTTCCGCTGGGGCACGGCCTGGGGCGTGTCCTGCGTATTCGTTTCCCCTGCCTTCCGCCCCTTGGGAGCAGAGTAGCGGGGACCTCCAAAACCCCTCTATAATATGCGGTATTATATACTAACCGCTATACAACAAAGGAGAATTTGGAAGGGCTCCTTCCTAGCACAATCCTTTTCCCTCCGCCATCCCGGAATTGAGAGGCTATCGCCCATATATCCCATGGGTTACGAAAAATAAGAAAAATACTCGTCAACGTAACATTTCTTAAGCCTGCAGCGTCTGCATGAGAAACCACAGGCCTATGCGCAAACCACAGGAGGTGCTGTATGGCGATTGACGGAATTGGCGCGGGTTCCGGACTTTGGGGTATCCAGGGCATGGGCAATTTGCCGTCCAGACCCGAGGGCGTGGAGGGCATGCCCTTTCCCGAGGACTCGGCCCAAGTGTCCGCGCTTGGGGAGAAGATGCAGGAGTTGGCCACCCTGGCCAAGGACGATCCCGAGGCGTTCAAGCAAGCCACGGCAGCCATTGCCGAAGACCTGGACAACCAGGCCGGGGAGGCTTCGGGCTTCAAGGCGGACGCGCTCAAACACATGGCGGACAAGTTCAGCGAAGCCTCGGAGACCGGTTCCATGGAGGCCTTGCGGCCTGACGGCCCCCCAACTGGCCAAAGGGGCGGCCAAGCCATGGGTGCTCGCCCGAGCCGCGACGCCTTTGAGGAGGTCATGAGCATCATGACCACAGCGGTAGAGGACGGATTGCAAGGATCAGGAGAAACAGCGGCATAGCCATTGGAGGCGATCGATCTCGGCAGGAGGGGAGGGGAGACCCCGTGCGCCGCGTTCCATGTGTTTGCCCAGGCCTGAGTTTTGATGATACTTTTCTCTTAAGGCAGCATGACCACTTCCCCGAGCCCAGACCTTGAATTGGCCGAGCGCTGCGTGAGCGGCGACAAAGACGCCTTCACCCTCTTGGTGCGCCGCCACAAGAAGGAGATTCTGGCGTTCGTGGCCAAGTACAGCGTTTCCCTGCATGAAGCCGACGATCTGGGCCAAGAGGTGTTTCTCAAGGCGTACCAAGGCATAGGTTCCTTCGCGGGCAGGAGTTCCTTGCGCACCTGGCTCTACCGCATCGCCACCAATGTCTGCCTGGACCACCTGCGCAAAAGGCGCAGGACCCCGCTCCACGTCACCTCCGGCGAAGGAAGCCTGGAGGAGATCAGCGGGCCCGAAGCACCGCCTGAACTGAGGCTCATGGTCAACGCGCTCCTTGACCAATTGCAGCCACTGGATCGGCTGATCGTGACCCTGGTGCATGTGGAGGGGTTCAGCGTCAAGGAAACCGCGGGACTCTGCGGGCTGAGCAGCGTCAACGTGAGGGTTCGCGCCCACAGGGCGAGAAACCGCCTCAAGTCGCTCATGGAGGAGCACGATGGGCAATAAGCATGAAGCAGTTGACACACTTTTCCGGCAAGCGCGCCTTACCGGCCTGGACACCCGCCCTTTGGAGCCGGGATTTGAGGAGCGGGTTCTTCGGCGGATCGAACAGGACAAAATGGCCACTCCGCAGCCGCGCATGGAACCCTTCTTTGCCATGACCTGGCGTGCCTTGCCTGTCTGCGGCCTGATCGCGGTCCTGGCCGTTGCCGAGGTTATGGCGGCCCAGCCGGTCAAACTCTTGGACATGGCCCTGAGTGCGTATCCCCAACTCACGCTTTTATTGGGAGGAGTGTAAACCATGTCGCGGATGAAAGGCATAATAGGCGTGGTCCTGGTATTCCTGTTCGGCGCGGTATGCGGCGGAGCCGTAGGGGTTCGCTACAGCACCAGCCACTTCATGGAGACATTCAAGCAAGGCCCTGGAGCCATGGGCCGGATCATGGCCCAACACATTGCCGATGAACTCGATCTTTCTGGCGAGCAACGGGAATTGCTCGATGAAATCGTTGCCGAGCGGACCACAATGATTCAGGAGGTCTTTCAGGAGATCCATCCCCAGATGGAAGAGATCATGCGTGTGCGGCACGAGGAGTTCATCGCCACCCTGACCCCGGAACAGCTCGAACGGTTCCAGGTCATTGAGCAGGAACGCCAGGCCATGTTTTCCAGGCACTTTGAGAGTGAACCTGCCTCACCCTGATTTTTTGTTGCGTCTTCTCCCTTTCGGCAAGGGGCGGGCCATGGAGGCCCGCCCCTTTTTCAAGCCCTTCAGCTCTGTTTTCTGGCGGTAATCAGTTTGAGTCCCTTGTTGCCCGAGGGCCAATCCCCGGCCCAAGTGACCTCGCAAAAGCCCATGTAGTCCAATAGAGCCTCCACTTCGCCCGCCCCCCATGCCTGGGTCACGTGGTCATAGGTTTGCAACGAAGCGGTGCGCGGGTCCACGACATGAAACCGCTGCAAGGCAACGCGCTGCTCGGGATACCAGAGCCCTTGGGTCAGGCAAACATGCGGCTCCTGGGAAAACAAACCGGAAGGAGTTGCATACCACGAGTTTTCCTGTCCCAGCTTTTCCACCGCCTCTTGGGTCTGCATTTCAACGAACAGCATCCCGCCGGGCTCCAGGGCGGCATGCACACTGGCGAGAATGGTCCGGCAGTCCTCGGGTGAAAACACGTTCAGTTCACCGTAGAGCAGCAGGGCCACATGGTGCGGCACGCCAAGGGGAGCGGATCGCATATCGCCCAGCTCGAACTCGGTTTTTCCGGGATCTTGGAAGTGCTTGCGGGCGTGGGCAATGGAAGCCGGGCCAAAATCAAGGCCCAGGTATTTCCGTCCAGGGCCGGACAGGTGCGGTGCATACAGGCCAGGGCCGCAGCCCAGGTCCAGAATCCGGACCTCGGGCAAGGCGGGCAAACGCTCGCATATCCATGCCGATTGTTCCTGGATCAGTTCCGTGCGGCGGCTGGCCAGGTCGTGATCCTGGCTGAGGTGATGTTCCAGCATCCGCGAGCTGAAATCGGGATCATTCCAGGGAATTTTGTTGTTCCCGGCCCAAAGGTCTTGGGGCTCCGGCGCGGGGGCCAACAGCCCGCTCAGGTCATTGTATATCATGATTCACTCCTCCAGGGCCGAGCCCTGGTTTGAGGCAAAATGGTAGATGCGGGCAGTTGTAAAACTGCCCGGAGATGTCGTGGTAAAGAAATGGAACGGCTGGATCAGCCGCTTATAGTGAAGTGCTCAATCATGACGGGAGTGATCTAGACGGGGAGTGATATTCTGTCAAACATGCCTGGTATCAGCCGTTCGTCTCAGGGAGAAATCGCGGATTCGTTGAACGCCCCAACCCTTTCCAGAGCGTTCATGGTAATCGTGAAACGCATCTGAGCATCCTCCCTGGTCCCAATGTCCAGATTCGTGGCGAAAAACCACACTTCGCGGCTGTTTTCCACCCACCCCACAAGCCATCCGATTTGAGGCGTCACCCGCATAGTCCAACCTGTCTTGGCCCACATTGTCCAGGAATCAGCCTCCTCCCATACCAGACAATCCTTGACTATCTCCATGTGGTGCTCGGAAAAAGGGAGGTCATTGGCGTGTAGTCGCTCCAGGAACGTCAACTGTTCCCTGGGAGAGATGCGCAATTCCCCATCCAGCCAAAAGGAGTCAAGCGGGCCGCCCACGTTCTCGTTCCCGTAGCCTACAAGACTTATGTAATGTTGCATGCGCTCCGGACCGATCTCCCTGGCGAATCCCTGAAAAACCCAAACCGCTGAATGCTGCAAAGCACTTCTCAGAGTCTGATCGCTATTCCACGGCTCATAGCCCCGATCCACCCCATCCCAGGCAATGATCTCATCTTCATTAGCCACAACGCCTGTATCCAAGACGATTAAGGCATGAAGGATTTTAAACGTTGACGCGGGCAGGAATCCACGGTCAACCCGTTCCGGCCCGGAAACGAACTCCTCACCTGTCGAAGAATGAATGATGACTGCGCCGTCAACACCCGAATCCTGGAAAAGACGCCCGAGGTCCGCGCCCTGTTCCGCCATGGAGGAGAGTGGCGCACACCAACACGCTATGACAAGCACTAACCCTTTAAAGCACACCCTCACTAGTCAAGCTCCATCTACTCCAGCAGGTTACATTACGCATATTTCCGTGCCACGCCACGGACCCTTTCCGCGGCCTCATGCAGCCGTTCTTCCCGCAATTCTCCGGACTGAACCGAATTCACTATGGCCGAGACGATGTCACCCACTTGGTCGCCCACATCCGCGATGAGCAGGAAATCCGATCCCGCGCGCAAGGCGTCCACAGCTACCCGGGTAATGGGACGGCCGCGCAGGGTGGCCTCGGCGTCCAGGTCGTCGCTCATGACCACGCCCCTGAAGCCCAGGTTGACGCGCAACTCGCTGATTACCGCTGGCGACAACGAAGCGGGCGCAACCGGATCAAAGACATCCACAATGGCCGGGCCGGTCATGATCATCTCCACCCCGTTCTCAATAGCTTGGGCAAAAGGAATCAGGCCTGATTCAAACGTTTCAAGAGGTTCCCTGGACCGCGCCTCGGACTCCACAGCCGGATCAAGCTCTATCCGCGAATACCCGGGAAAATGCTTGGCTGTTGTGGCCACACCCATGGTTTGAACGCCGCGGATAAAAGCCGAGGACAGCTCGCCGATCTTGTTGGGGTCGGTGGACCATGTACGTCCCTGCAGCCACGGGTTCTCCCCCACCACACAGTCGAGAACAGGCGCCAGGAAGCAGTTGACGCCCATGGCCTTGGCAGCGGCAGCCACGTCCCCGGCAATGATCTCGATCTCCTGGGCTGTGCACCGGGCCAGGTCCTCGCGGCAAGGGAAGGCTGGAACCAACCCGTGCAGCCGACAAATCCCGCCCAATTCCTGGTCCACGGCTGTGATGAGATTACCGGATAAGGAGGCGGCCTGCGCCACCACGGTATGGATATCTTCAGCAGTCTCCTTCTCCTTGCGAATACGGCTCATTTCCCTGACCACATATTCCTCGCGGGTTTCGCCGAGCAGGATCGAGCAGCCCCCCCGCGACAAGAACCGCTGCACGGAGTCGGACAAGGTGACGCCCGCGAACGCGGGAAATAACACCACGTGCGCATCTTCGAGTACTTGGCTCATGCTGGGCTCTCCAACCCTCTTTCATTCACAACTAAGAGGAAAGTTATTTCACTCCCCGAACCAGGGCCGGAACAGGTGGGCTGATGCCGGTTATTCTCCCCTCTCATACCAGGCGGAGGCTTCTGAGATATATTCCCGGCGCTCAGCCGGGCTGGGGTGGGTGCTGAAGAAATACAACAGCCCCAAATCAGGCTCCATGGATTCAAGCCTGCGCATGAACGCTTCGGCCCCTTGGGTGGAGCCCGTGGCCTTGTACAGCAGCTCCAGCGCGTAGAGGTCCGCGTCCCGCTCCTGGGAACGGGAATAGGCCATATTCATGCTGTTGGCGATCACGTCCACCACCCCTGAAGCAGAACCTCCGCTTGGTCCAGGAATCATTGAAGAAATAAGTAAGGTGATAAGCCCCCTGCCCAGGCGGCGCAGATGGTCGCGGTGGTGGAAATGGCCGAGTTCATGGGCCAACACGAACAGGATTTCCTGGTCCGACCGCAGTTCGCGGAGCAAACCCGAAAACACTACAATCCTTCCACCGGGCAAGGCCATGGCGTTCACCATGGAATTGTCCTCAACACAAATGGAATAGGTAAGCCGGGAATCGCTCTCCTCCATATGAGGCGTGAGTTGTTCCAGCAGCCCGTGCAAACGCCGGGTGCGTGGGTCGTGCATGTTCACGGGAAACGCTGAATCGTACATCTCGCCTATGGACTTTTCCCATGACACGGGCACGAATCCCGCCAAGAAATCCGTCGACATTCCGAGCAGGATGAATACACCGACGAATAGCGCCCCCAAGCAGGCCAACAGCTTGAAAAGTTGCACCACCGGAGATTTCCGGGTGTAATTGACCTCTTCCGTGAAGGGTTTGGGCTCGTAGCTGATCATGTCTTGTACCTGAGGGCTGTGCCGTAGGCCAAAGCCTCTACGCTGCCCACGACATTTCTTCTTCCTTTACTAATGGACGAGGTCTCGATGCGTACATTCACGATGATATCGTCGCTATAGGCCTGCTCTTGCATGCGCAGCACGGCCTCGCGCCTGGCCCGGTCCACCAGGGACTCGTACGACGTGACCCTGCCGCCGAAAAAATTGATGAGGCTGAACAGGAATTTCTTGAAGTAATCAATGGAGACCACTGAATTGCCCATGACCAGGCGGGAGGACGTAATACCATCCGATTCGCCCGTGTTCTTGAGAAATGTCACTATGGGCTGGTCAAGATTCTCAGCCTCCCGCTCGCGAATGGAGCGGTAGTGCCGGGACTCGATGATGGAACCCGCAACGTATCCCATCACCACAAGAAACAGGAAAATACCGAATTTGATGTAGAATTCCGCCATGATTTCCCCCTGCTACTGGACTTTCATAGCTGTGCCGTAGACGTACAGCTCGGAAGCGCCCTGGGCCACCGAGGAAGTGGCGAACCGCACGTTGACAATAGCGTTGGCGCCCTTTTGCCGGGCTTGCTCAATCATACGCGAAACCGCCTCGTCCCGGGCCTCTTGGAGAAGTTCGGTGTAGGCCTTGAGTTCGCCGCCCACTAGATTCTTCAGCCCGGCCATGATGTCGCGGCCCGCGTGCTTGGCCCTAACCGTACTGCCGGACACCAGTCCGTAATGTTTCACAATGGTCTTGCCCGGGATGTTCTCGATGTTGGTCATGAGCATGGGGGTCTCCTTTCAGGAAGTACGAGCAGTTGGTTGAGGGGAGAGGGGTTATTCGATGAAGCGAACTCTTTGTACCACATTCCATCTCTCACTCAATAAGTATTTTTGTTTCTTCCTCTTTCTCTACAACCACTCGAAAAAAGAGGAGGAATACTTTGTACCATATTCGACATGTCGGTATTGTTCGTCTCTCTCCCCTTCATATCCGTGGAGGTTGCTGTATCGATTGGATTTTTGGGTTTCCTTTCCTTGCGACGCCTCCGTCACTTGGTGATGACCTTTGCGTAACAATGCCCGAGTACGTAACTATTGCATAGAGTCAATTCTTCCGGAAGAGCCCCTAGAGAACTCCGCGAAGGACGACAGCCGGTTCCGGCACCCCTGAATATTCACATGTTTTGTGCGTCGTCCTTCATTGTCATCCATGTCTCACTCAAATCTGACGCCTCATCCCACATGAGGACCGTCGCGTACCTTGGGGCTGAAAATGTGTGTCAACTGGCATAATCCATACGAGCAACGCCAAGGCGAGTGGCTTCGGGGCAATCTGCACGCCCACGCCACTCCTTTCAGCCCCTGCGCCGAAGTCTCGGTGGCTGATCTCTGCGCCGCTTACGAGGCCTGTGGTCTCGATTTTCTCTGCCTTTCCGAACACATGATGCCCTCCTCGCCCGAGTGGGACGGAATCACCATGCTGCCCGGCTTGGAGTGGAATTCCCGTTCCCGCTACATGTCCAACCGGGCCCTGACCTATCACCACCATATGGGCGTGTACTCACCGGACAGCGAGGTCCTGGACACGGCCATGCAGTGCCGAAGCCCGGAGCACCTCTGCGCCCGAACCAAGACCGAGCGCGCCTTTCTCGTGGCCAACCATCCGAATTGGCTCCTGCCCGAACATTACGACGAATACACCTTGCAGCGCTTGGCTTCTGACTTGGACGGCCTGGAAATCTACAACGCCCTGCTTGAGTGGGACGAAGGCGAGGCCGACGCCACGGGACGATGGGACCGATTGCTCAGCCAGGGGGCCCGGCTCCTTGGCGTGGCGGGCGATGATTCCCACACGGCCCAGGAAGCGGGCAAGGCCTGGATCACGGCCAGGGTTGACGGCCAAGGTGTGGAGCCCCTGTTCCAGGCCCTCAAATCAGGCAATTTCTACTGCTCCACCGGCGTCACCCTCATGGACATCGGCCGCGAGGGAGACGAAATGTACATCTCGGTCAATGAAGGGGCGCGGATCCGGGTCATCGGCTGGGCCGGAAAACTGTTGCATGAGCACATCGGCCACGAACTTCGCTTCAGCTTGAACGGCCAACACGGGGACATTCCCCCGGAACAGGAATACGCCCGCTTCCACGTGACCAACCGCAACTGGGAACAAGCCTGGTCCCAGCCCTTTTTCCGTTTTCCCGTGGGGCAAGCCGCATGAAGGCCGTGTTCAACGAACTGGAAACCCACCCGGTCATCGCTGCTGTGCGGGAATCCGCCCATGTGAACGCGGCCCTGGACAGCCCGGTGCGCATGATCTTCCTCATGGGCGGCAGTTTATCCGAATTGGAGGCCATCACGCGCAAGGCGCGTAGGGCTGACAAAAAGATCATGATCCACATTGAGCTGGTCAAGGGCTTGGGCCGGGACTGCGAGGGTGTGGAATACTTGGCCGAGGTCGTGCGCCCCGACGGCATGGTCTCCACCAAACCCCAGCTTATCAAGGAAGCCTCCAAGCTCGGCTTGGCCACTGTGCTGCAGATTTTCTTGATCGACACCCAGGCTTATCTCACGGGTCTGAAGAACATCGCGTCGACCAAGCCAGACGCCTTGGAAATCATGCCCGGGCTCATGCCCCGAGTCATCAACACCTTGAGCACGGATTTCGACATACCGGTGATCACCGCCGGGCTGGTCAAGCAACCCGACGAGGTCAAGCTCATGCTCGCCGCGGGAGCCGCGGGCATCGCCATCAGTGAACAAAGCTTATGGAGTTATTCCCCGGAATGAATGGACTTTTGGACTACTCCACCTATATTTTCGACTTGGACGGCTGCGTCTACTTCGGACCGGAGCCTGCCCAAGGCGCGTCCGGCCTGATCTCGCTGCTTTCCGGCCTGGGCAAGCGCGTCCTGTTCCTGAGCAACAATTCCACACACAGCCCCCACGAGGTCGTGCAAAAGCTCCAATCCATGGACATCCACGTCCTGGCCTCGGACATCCATCTCGCGTCCACCCTGCTGGCCCGCTACCTCCATGAAACGCACGGCTCCCTGCGTTTGGCCGTGGCTGGAGAGAAATTCCTGCACAAGGAAATGGCCCGGTTCGACCACACCGTGGTCCCCTTGGACGACACCAGCGCGGACTGCCTGGTCATGGGCCGCTACCTGTCCTTCACCTTTGATTGCCTGGTGGAATGCGTGCGCCAGTTGGAGTCGGGCGGCCACTTCTACGTGACCAACCTCGACACCCATCACCCCGGTCCGGAGGGAGCCCGGCAGCCCGAAACCGGGGCGCTGGCCGCGGCGGTCAGCGCGGTCACCGGCAAGACGCCCTTTTCCGTGGGCAAGCCCTTTCCCTACGCCTTTACCAGCCTGCTCAACGATTTGGCCCTGGATTCCCGCGATTGCCTCATGATCGGCGATTCCCTGAACACGGACGTGCAGGGTGCTGGAAACGCGGGCCTCGACACCTGTTGGCTCAACCCTGGTGGCGCCTCTGAAACACCCTCGGACCAACCCAACAGCCCAACCTTCACCTTTCCTGGACTGGCCGAGGTTTTGGCCACGGTCCAACAGGAGGTGAGATAACCATATCGTCCTCCCCGAGCCCCCCACGCCCGGGTGCGTTGGGCATTGTCCCCCTCGGCTTGTGTTGTGTTGCGGAACCCGACCCCCTCAACCCGTGAACAAAGGAAGGAATCATGAAAGAAGACGTGAAGAAAAACCAGTCCGTTGAAAAGTCCTCGGAAATGACCCGCCGCGATTTCATCAAGTCCTCGGCCGTGGTCGGCGCGGGTGTTTTCGCCACTGCCAGCGTGGGCCCCTGGTTCGTCAAGAACGCCTTGTCCAGCTCCGGCGAACTCAACCTGTTCACCTGGCCCGACTACTCCAAGCCCGAAGTCATCGCCGCCTTTGAAAGCAGCACGGGCATCAAGTGCAACGTCACCAACTACAGCACCAACCAAGAGTG
>QZKZ01000418.1 GCA_004796465.1 Desulfovibrio sp. | reverse complement strand
TCCTCAGGACCGGGCACCCTGACAAAGCCGTGGAAAGAGACGTGATGGCGGAACACGACATCCACGACTTTCGCCTTAAATCCGAACTCACGGCCCAAAAACTCATCACCTCCGTGACCTCGGCCCTGCGCGCCTATCGCGACCTCAGGCTGGTGGAGCACAAGGAGCAGGAAGCTGCCAGGGAAGTACGCGAACACTACGAAGCCCTGGAGCGAATCTTCAGCCTCTCCCAATCCATGGCCGGAGCCAACTCCCTGGATGACGCCCGCAACCTGATCCGCACCGAGGCGGGCCTGCTTTTTGATGAAAAGGAGATATCCATCCTGCTTCTGGATGAAGACGGACAGGACTTCAAACTCCGGGACAACACCCTGGGCGCGAACTACATCGCCACGGCGCGCAAGGTGCTGGATGCGGGCCAAGCAGAGATCATGCAGCACAAGGGGCTTGACGCGGACCAAGACGAATCGGGCTCCATGATCTGCACCCCGCTCAAGGTCAATGACCGCTCCTTGGGAGTGATTTCCGTTACCAGCCCGGACCCAACCAAGTTCAGCAACGTGGATCTCAAGGTGCTGGGTTCCTTGGCCACCTTGGCTTCCGCGCCCCTGGAAAGCGCCCGGCTCCATGAAAAGCTGACCGCCATCTTGGCGACTATTGAAGAATTGAATAATTTCAACGATGTCCACGCCATCCTGGACAAGATTCTGTTCGAGTCACGCAGGTTGGCCAATGCGGACGCAGGTTCGGTCTTCCTCGTGGAAGGGAACGCCCTGACCTTTTCTTACGTTCACAACGACACCCTGTTCGGCAAGGAAGGCAGCGGCAAGGAGACTTACACGGAGCTGACCGTGCCCATTGACCGCAGTTCCCTGGTGGGATTCGCGGCCCACACCGGCCAGACCCTGGTCATTGACGACGCCTACAATTTGCCTCCGGGCGTGCCCTACACCTTTAATTCCTCCTTTGACGAGAAAGCGGGCTACCGCACGGTGTCCATGCTGGTGTTGCCACTCAAAACCCTCAACGGCAGGCTCATCGGCGTGATGCAGCTCATCAACGCCAAGGACAGAAGCGGCCAGCCCATCCCCTTTCCCGAGGAAAGCCAAATCTACGTGCCCATTTTCGCCAATAACGCGGCCGTGACCATAGAACGCGGCATCATGACCCGGGAATTGATCCTGCGCATGATCAAGATGGCTGAATTGCGCGACCCCGCGGAAACCAGCGCCCATGTCCAGCGGGTCGGCGCGTATTCCGCTGAAATTTACCAGCGCTGGGCCGTGAACAACGGCGTGGACAAAAAGGAGATCCGCCGCTTCAAGGATCTTATCGGCGTGGCCGCCATGCTCCACGACGTGGGCAAGGTGGGCATTTCTGACACCATCCTGAAAAAACCGGGGCCGCTCACGGACGAAGAATTCGACGTGATGAAGCACCACACCATCCTGGGCGCGAGGCTGTTCCTGAATTCCACCTCGCCCCTGGATGAAATGTGCGCGGACATCGCCCTCAACCACCATGAAAAATGGAACGGCCGGGGGTACCCAGGTCATGTGGGCGACGTCATGGCCCCTGACGTCACCTTGGGGCCCTCGAAAAAGGCCGAGGAAATTTCCATTGCCGCACGGATCACGGCCCTGGCCGACGTGTTCGACGCTCTGGCTTCGCGCAGGGTTTACAAGGAAGCCTGGAACGAGCAGCGGGTCTACAACGTGCTCTACGAGGAATCGGGCAAGCACTTCGACCCCGGCGTGGTGGAGGCCTTTTTCCAGATCAAGGACACGATCCAGGCGATTCAGGAAAAATGGAGCGGACAGTACCAGGGCTGAGCCTGTTTCCACAGTAAAAAAACGCCCCCAGGTCCCAGGACCAGGGGGCGTTGAGCGTTGTTGGCTGGAAGGATTACACAACCACGACGTCGGTCGCCAGGATGTCCACGGTGAATTCGCAGAGCAGGGACTGGCCGCCTGCGGCATCACCGTTGGCGTCGTAATAGAGCATGTCGTTGTCCTGATCAAACACAAAGCCCGGATTGGAGTTGCCGAATTGGCCGATGCTGCCCAGGTATTCCACGCCAGTACCCAGGCTCGCCATGACAAAATTCAAGTGGGAGCCAGCCACGAATCCGCCGGAATTACATGAAATGACGTCCGAACCTGGCGTAAACCCGTCAACAGTATCGTGGTTGCCTGCTCCCCAGACTCCACCCTCGCTCGGGTCATTGTACACAAAGGTGTCCACTCCGACGCCACCGTCCAGGGTGTCCACACCCGCCCCGCCAAATAAGGTGTCGTTGCCGCCACCACCGTTGAGGGTGTCGTTGCCCGCATACCCGGTCAGAGTGTCGTTGCCCAGATCGCCGTTGATAGTGTCGGGGTCGGCGGTGCCGCTGAGGACGTCATTGAGGCTGCTGCCGTCAATTTGAATGGACCCGTCCCAGGAAGCGACGTTCAGGGATGAAAGGTTGATGGTGTTGGCCACGCCCACGGTCCCGTAAACGCGCATGGCGCTGGTGGCAGTTCCCACAAGCTGCCAGGACTGGCCCGTGATGTGCGTCCCGTTGAACCATGCGGCATTGCCCGTTGTAACGTTGAGTATTTCAATGCCTGTGATGGACGTCACGTTCTGAAAGTCCGTGGATGGGTCTTCCGCGGAAATGGTGTCTGTTCCGCCGCCCCCGTTGATGGTGTCGCCCATGGCGTCGTTGATGTTCAAGTAGCGGAAGGTGT
>QZKZ01000166.1 GCA_004796465.1 Desulfovibrio sp. | reverse complement strand
TGCTCACGGGCAAGGCCGAGGCCGGGTTCGAGGCTGTGTTCGACGGTCTGGCTGCAGGCACCTTCCTGTACGTGGCCATCCTGGACGTGATCCACGAGGAGTTTTCCCAGCCCGCGCTGCGCGGCCCCAAGTTTCTGGTGTTCCTGTGCGGCATCGGGATCATGGCCGGGCTGGCCCTGTTTCTGTAAACATTCATCCAATATTTCGAGATATATGAACAAACCCTGCATCCATATTGAAGGCGCGCGCCAGCACAACCTCAAGGACCTGACCCTGGATATTCCGCGCGACCAACTCGTGGTGATCTGCGGGCCGTCCGGCTCGGGCAAGTCCACCCTGGCCTTTGACATTGTCTATGCCGAAGGCCAGCGGCGCTACGTGGAATCGCTGTCCGCCTACGCCCGCCAGTTCCTGCCCCAGATGGATAAGCCCCTGGTGGACAAGATCGAGGGCTTGTCCCCGGCCATCTCCCTGGAGCAGCAGACCGCCTCGCGCAACCCCCGCTCCACCGTGGGCACGGTCACCGAGATTTACGACTTTCTGCGCGTGTTCTACGCCCGCTTGGGCCAGATGCACTGCCCGGTGTGCGGCGAGCCCATCAAGGCCCGGGCAACCGACGAGATCATCGAGGACATCCTGCTCCTTCCCGAGGGCAGCAAGTTCCTGCTGCTCGCGCCCCTGGTGTCCCATCAAAAGGGCACCCAGCAGGAGCGGCTCGGTAAGCTCAAGAGCCAGGGATTCGCCCGTGTGCGCGTGGACGGCGAGGTCCTGCCCCTGGACCCCGTGCCTGAGCTGGAAAAGAACAAAAAGCACACCGTGGAGCTGGTGGTGGACCGCCTCATCATGAAGCCGTCCATCCGCAAGCGCCTCGCGGACTCCGTGGAACTGGCCCTGAAGTACGGCCAAAACGGGCTGGTCATTTCTGTTCTGGATGATGCGGGCAAGGGCGAGGACACCTTTTTCAGCACCGAGTCGGTCTGCTCCAAGTGCAAGATCAGTTTGCCCGCGCTCTCGCCCCAGCTGTTTTCCTTTAACAGTCCCCAGGGCGCGTGCTCGGTGTGTTCGGGCATCGGGTCCGTGGAATATTTCGAGCCCAACCTGCTCGCTCCCAACCGCTCCAAGTCCATCAACTCCGGCGGTTTGCTGCCCTGGCGCAACCCCCGCGTCCTGGACCGTTACCGCGGCCAATTGGCCTCCTTGGTCGGAGCCTTTCGGCTTGGCCTGGACACGCCTTTGGCCGAGTTCTCGGACGATGCGTGGCAGGCCCTGTTCTTTGGCCACGAGAAAACGGACTGGCCCGGCGTTGTCGAGCTGCTGGAGTCGGGTCTCAGCTTCGGCCACATCTGGCGCGACGAAATGTCCCGCTTCCGCCAGAGCCGCCCTTGCCCGGAATGCGGGGGCGCGCGGCTCAGGTCCGAATCCCTGGCCGCTCGGGTGCACGGCCTGAACATCTTTGAGTTCTGCTCCCTGTCCATTGGCGCGGCACTGGATTGGCTGGGGAAACAGGATTTTTCCGGCCACAAGCAGCTCATTGCCGAACCCCTGCTCAAGGAACTGAACCACCGCCTGAGTTTCCTGGTCAATGTGGGCCTCGATTACCTGAGCCTGGGCCGCAACATGTCCACGCTCTCGGGAGGAGAAGCGCAGCGCATCCGGCTCGCTGGGCAACTGGGCTCGGGCCTGGTGGGCGTGACCTATGTGCTGGACGAGCCCTCCATTGGCCTGCACCCCCGCGACAACCGGCGTCTGCTCGACACCCTGCGCAGCTTGCAGGGCCGGGGCAATACTGTTCTTGTTGTTGAACACGACGAGGAGACCATCCGCGCGGCAGACCACCTCCTGGAGCTGGGACCGGGCTCCGGCGCCCTGGGCGGGGAAGTGGTGTTTGACGGGAGCTTGGATGGCTTGCTTGATTCGGCGGACACGCTCACAGCCAAATACCTGCGCCGGGAAATGACGATATCCATGCCCGACGCCAGACGGGACCCCAACGGCAAATTGGTGCTCAAGGGCGCGAGCACCAACAATCTGCAAGGTATTGACTGCGAAATCCTCCTGGGCGCGTTGACCTGCGTCACGGGCGTGTCCGGCTCGGGCAAGAGTTCCCTGGTGGTGGACACCCTGTACAAACATTTGGCCCTGTCCCGCGGCATCAAGGTGGACAATCCCGGTGTGATCGGCTCCATTGAAGGCGAGGACCTGGTGGAAAAGATCGTGTCCATTGACCAGACGCCCATTGGCCGCACCCCGCGTTCCAACCCGGCCACCTACACCAAAGTTTTTGACGAGATCAGGAAGATATTCTCCATGACCCAGGAGGCGCGGCAGCGCGGGTACAAGCCCGGGCGCTTCAGCTTCAACGTGCGGGGCGGGCGCTGCGAGGCCTGCCAAGGCGACGGCCAGTTGCGCGTGGAAATGCACTTCCTGCCCGACGTGTTCGTGACCTGCGACGTGTGCAAGGGCAAACGCTACAACCGGGAAACCCTGGAAGTGCGCTACAAGGATCTCAATATCGCGGAAGTACTGGGACTCACCGTGCGCCAGGCCCGCGAGTTTTTCGCCAACTACCCGATCCTGGAGCGGCGCTTGGGGGTCCTGGCCGAGGTGGGGCTCCCATATTTGACCCTGGGCCAGCCCGCCACAACGCTTTCCGGCGGCGAGGCCCAGCGCATCAAGATTTCCCGCGAACTGGGCAAGCGTTCCTTGCCCGGCGCGCTGTATATCCTGGACGAACCGACAACAGGCCTGCACATGCACGAGGTGGGCATGCTTATTGACGTTTTGCACCGCCTGGTGGACAAGGGGGCCAGCGTGGTGGTCATTGAACACAACACGGACGTGATTCTGGCCTCGGACTATGTTATCGATCTGGGACCGGGGGGCGGCGAGGCCGGGGGACGCATTGTGTCCCAGGGCACGCCTGAAAAGATCATGGCTGATCCCGAATCCGTGACCGGCAAGTTTCTTACGGGCCGGGGCTGAGCTGTGCCAACTGAATCACGGACCGGAAAGGATGCGAGTATGTACGCACACACATTGACGCGAACCCTGGGCGTGGCCCTGCTTTCCCTGTTCATGGTCTCGGTGTGGAGCTGCACCGGCGAGACCGGGGTGCTGGACAAGGTCCTCGACGCCCAGGAAGATGGGAAATGGGAAGAATCCCGCGAATTGGTGGATTCCATCCTGCAAGCCGAGATGGTCCAGGGCGAGGAAATCGGCTTGGCCCTCATGTACCGGGGCTATGCCGGATACGTGCTGGGCGAGTACGACGAGGCCTTGGTGGATTACGAGCAGGCCGAGTCCTTTCGGGCCGAGGACCCCGATCTGTTTTACGAACGCGGCCTGGTCAAACACGAACTGCGCGACCAGGAAGGGGCCATTGCCGACTATGACCGCACCCTGGAACTGGACCCGGACTATTTGGAGGCCTACCTGGACAGGGGGCTGGCCTGGCAGGCCCTGGAGGAATACGACAAGGCCCTGGCCGACTACACGACCCTGCTCTCCATGGATCCGGAGTATCTCTGGGCCTACTTGAGCCGGGCCTGGGTGTACATGGAACAGGAGCAGTACCACGAGGCCTTGGCCGACTATAACAGCGCCCAGGAACTGGACCCGCGCCATCCCTATGTATACACGGACCGGTCCCACACCTGGGGCGCGCTGGGCCGCTACGACAAGGCCTGGGAAGACCTGACCACGGCCCTGCACATTGATTCGGGCGACGCCTACGTGCTCAACGAGGCGGCCTGGTTTCTCTCCACCTGCCCGGACAGCAATTACCGCGACGGGGTCTGGGCCGTGAATCTGGTCGAGGACCTGGTCCTGGATTACGGTTGGAGCGATCCCTGGCTGGTGGACACCCTGGCCGCTGCCTATGCCGAGTCCAGCCGTTTTCCCGAGGCCGTGGCCATGCAGGAAAAAGCCATCGAACTCATGGGCCTGGACAACTGGACCGACGAGGAGTTGGGCAAGGCCCGCGACAGGCTGGAACTCTATGAGAACAACCGCCCGTATCGCGAGGAACATCAAATCGTCATTTGATATGGGCTATTGACGTTTTTTGGGGTATGCACGGGCAAGGAGCGGCCCGGCGTTTCCCCCCGGAGCAATTCAGAGCAACAGCATCCAGCCGGAAGCGTTAAGGAGGCAGATAATGGCCGGTGATTTTGAAAAAGTGTTGGAATTCGGGCGTCCGCCCAATGTGGTGAAGCTGTTTCCCCATTCCCGGGCGCTGATCGTGAGCGGCAAGGTCATGGACAGGGCCATGCTCAAAAACGGCGCGTCCATGACCATAGCGGCCAACGGACGCAACCACTCGGTGATCCAGGGCGCGCTGCAAGCGGCCCAGCGGGCCAACGCCTGCATCATCCTGGAGATCGCCAAGTCCGAGGCCAACTACTGCATGACCAACATGTGGAATCTGGCGCGCCGCGCGGACCAGCTCATGAACGAGCTGAACATCACCGTGCCCGTGGCCATCCACGCCGACCACTACGGCGTCAAGACCGATTACGACCTGGAGCGGGCCAAACTGGAAATCCCCTCCATGTTCGACGCGGGCATCACCTCAATCGCCATTGACGCCTCGCACCGGCCTGACGACGACAACCTGTTCACCAACCTGGCCCTTGGCCCCCTGGTTCCCTCCTGGGCCGGGTACGAGACCGAGGTGGGCGAGATCAAGGGCGAGTTCGGCTTGTCCGCGCCCGAGGAAGCCCTGTTCCTGATCCAAGGGCTCAACGCCCATTCCATTTTTCCCGATTGGATCGCGCTCAACAACGGCTCGTCCCACGGCATCGAGTCCAGCGGCGAGGGCATTCAGGTCGAACTGACCCGGGAAATCCACGAGGCGCTTGGCCCCTACGGCCTGTCCGGCGCACAGCACGGCACCTCGGGCAACGATTCCCAGCGGCTCAAGGAAATCGCCGAGCATACGGTCACCACCAAGGCCAACGTGGCCACGGCCCTGCAGATGATTTCCTGGGGCGTGCGCGTCAATGATTTCGGCAATGCCGAACTGGACGACGCCGGCGAGTTCATCAAGGAATCGGACAAGGGCGTGAGCGACGCGCTCTGGGCCGAGATGCGCAGCTACGCCGATGACAAC
>QZKZ01000185.1 GCA_004796465.1 Desulfovibrio sp. | reverse complement strand
CTTTGGCGCACGGAATCGGTCATGGTCAGGTATCCGGCAGCCATTTCCGCAGCCTGTTCCGGGGTATACACGTCTTCCACATAGGCGTCGGCCAGGGTGGCGATGGACATGCAGGTGAGCATGAGGCCTTGGCCGGAAATGACTCCCAGGGTGATGAGCAGGGCTTCTTTTTCCTTTTCCGGAGAAGTCATGCTGTCCGCGCCCAGGACAGGACCCGGCGAAATCAGGAATATAAAAAGGGCAAGCGCGGCCCCTGCCCGGGCGAGCAAGGGCCGAACCCTGGGAATGGTATTGGGGTGCACTGGTATCATGCCTTGGCGTTTTTCCTGCTGTTGGTGTCCACCATGGCGGTGAGCATGAACGAACAGATCAGCGCCAAGCCGCAAATGGTGAAGGCCTGGTTGAACACGCCCATGTCGCCGAGCATGCCGCCGAGCATGGGACCGGCAATGCCGCCCACGCCGTAAGCCAAAAACACCAAGGGGTAGTTCTGGCCCACGTTCTTGGCGCCAAAGGCGTCAGCCGTAATGGTCGGGAACAGGGCAAAGTTGCCGCCGAAGTTAAAGCCGATAAGCGCGGCGCTCAGATACAGGGACCACCCATAACCCGCCATGGCGGAGAACAGGATGACCATGGTGCCCTGGAAGGTGACCATGATGATGATCGATATTTTCCTGCCGATCCAATCCGAGATCGTGCCCCAGGCAATGCGGCCGATGCCGTTGGCCAGGCTGAAGAACACGGCCATGGCCGTGTCGGCCATTTGCTTGGCCTGGGTCTCGCTGTGTCCGGTTTCAGGCAGCGCTTCCAGGGCGTAGAGTTTCATGATGCCGATGACCATGAGCCCGGTGCCCGCGCTGATGATGAAGGTCAGAAAGATCATGTAGAAATTTCGCGTGGCCAGGATTTGCGTTCCCACGCGCTCCTTGGGAGATGCCGATTCCGTTTGGGCCGGAGCGCCCGGCTTGGCTTGGGCGGCTTTTTCCGCGTAGCCTTTGGGCGCCCAGCCCTCGGGTGGAAAGACCATCCACAAGGAGCCCAGGATCAGCATGCCAGCGAACACTCCGCCGTAAATGACCAGGGTCGTCCCCAGCCCCACGGTCTTGAGCAGGCCCGCAAAAGCAAAGGATTCTCCAAAACCGAAGCCGCCCGCCATCTTGATCCAGCCCAGCGCGCCAAAGCCGAAGCCGGCCACGGCCAAGCCCGTGATCAGCCCCTTTTTGTCGGGGTACCAGCGCATGCCCACGGCAATGGGCACCACGTATCCCAGGCCGATGCCTGAACCGCCCACAAGGCCCACGCACAGGGTCATGACCCACAAATTAGTGGGGCCCAGCAACCCGGCCAGGACATACCCCGTGCCCAAGACAACGCCGCAGGCCATGGCCAGTTTTCGCGGGCCGATAGAGGCCAGCTTCTTGCCCGCCAGGACCATGACCACGGCAAAGGAGGCCAAGCCAACCGCAAAGGGTATCTGGGTCTGGGTCTTGGTCCATCCGGCCTCGGTCAAGGAAGGGGTGAAAACGGACCAAGCGTAGATGGCGCCGAGACAAAGCTGGATAAGAATCGCGCCGAGTACGACCCAGCTGCGGGACATGGTGTTTTGGCTCATGGGGACTCCTGCTGAAGGGCTTGTCAGGGTTTTTCCGGTGGGATGGAACGCTGGGAATGGTTTTTCTCCTGGCGTTCGCCATGGGATCGCACCTGAAAAATCGTAAAAATATTTAGCCGCATTCAGCCGCAAAAGCAAGGAAACCGTTTGCTATTTTCACCAGTCTCCCCTTGGCTTGATTCCTTGATTGGCTCGTCGTATGGGCGGATATGCTTAACCTTGCTCAAAGAAAACCCAAGTTTCCTGTTGAAGAGGAACGGCTGCCCTGGCTGTCCATGCTCCTGGACGCCCTGTGGGTCATTGACCGGGGTGTGGCCGCTTCCCTGCCAAAGCACGTTGCGGAGAATCCCGGCCAAGCGGTGGCGTGTCATAAAGGCTGCCACGCCTGCTGCCTGGACAACGACATTCCGGTGACGCCCCTGGAAGCCGTGGGCATCACCTGGTTCGTGGCGGAAAAGGCTGCCCGTGTGGTGAAGGCCGATGTCCTGACAGCTCTGCAAGCATTTCCCCACAGGGCCAATACCGAAGCGGGATGCCCTTTTGTGCTCAACGGAAACTGCTTGGTCTATCCCGTGCGTCCCATTGCCTGCCGAAATTACATTGTTTTTTCTGTTCCCTGCGCCTTGGGCGAGGACCCCACCGAGACCCGGCCCGGGGATGTGCTGCGGCCCATCGGCTCCTTTGCCCGCCAAGCCTTTCGTTTGATGTTGCCCTATTACGGGTTTCACCAGGAACAGGATCTGGAACAAGCCGTGCGCGACAAGTACTTGTTCACCGTGACCGGCAGCATGCACCGCGCGGATTGGTCACGCCTCAAGGCCTTGGTGGAGGCCTCGGTGCGCGGGAGTTGATCCTCAAGCGCAAAACACGTAAGAATACTTCCTACATCCACGTTTTTTATATGCCCAAGGTCTTGGGGGATCGTACGGCCTTGGTCTGGACGCGAAGGGAACATGTCGAAACTGAAGGTTCTTTTGGTGGAAGACAACCACCTTTCCGCCATGTTGGTGAACAAGCACCTGGAAAGCTTGGGCCATGAAGTGACCTCGGCGGACAACGGCCGCCAGGGCCTCGATCTCCTGGCCCGGTACCCGTATGACGTGGTGATCATGGACCTGCAAATGCCGGTGCTGGACGGTTTGGCCGCCACCACCATGCTCCGCCAAGGCGAGGCCGGGGAGTTGAACCGCAACGTGCCGGTTATTGCCCTGACCGCGCACGCCTTGGACGAGTTTCGGGAGCAATGCCGGGCTGCGGGCATGTCCGACTTTCTCAGCAAGCCCGTGGAACTCGAGGCCCTTGCCCAGGCCATTGACCGGATACTTGAGGGAACCCAGACAGAGTTGCCCGAAGCCGTTCAGGCGGAAGAGCCTGTGCAGCAGGGCCGGGATGTGGACATCGAAACCGCGCGAAAACGGCTGGGCATTGACATGGAACTCTTCATGACCGTGCTCGGCGCGGCCATGGATGAGATCAGCGTGCTGCTCGACAAGTGCCGGGATGCTCTGGACCACAATGACGTGAATACGGTCGCGGTCTTGGCCCACACCATGAAGTCCACGTCCGCGAGCATGGGCGCGGACAAACTCAACCAACTTTCCATTTCCCTGCAACAGGCAGCCAAGCAAGGAGACCTTGATCAGACCCGGCAACTTCTCGACGAAGTGATTCTGGCCTTTGCCCGGGTCCAGGAAGTAGTGGGTGATGATCAGTAGCTGACATCTTGCCGGGCATCCTCAAACTTTTTCATAAGTTCTCGAGCCGATTCAAGAAAAAAAAACGGCCGGGCGCAAGCGCCCGGCCGTTGCGCGTCGTGGGATGCTACGGTTACTGGATAATCTCGTACACGGTGGTGGTGCCGCTCATTTCACAGCCCGTGATGAGCAGGGGGGTGCCGCTGGGGCTCTGGTCAGCGGACACGAAGTACATGCCCTCGGGAGCCAGGTCGCCGGCTTCGGGAGTGGCCGGGTCAGCCGCGAAGTTGCGGTTGAGCACGTAGTCCTGGAACACGGGGGCAGAAGGATCGGTGATGTCGTAGATCATGACGCCGCCCATGCGCTCCAGGCCGATGAAAGCGTAGGTCTTGCCGCCCACCACGCCCAGAGCCACGCCTTCGGGCTCGGGGCCCTTGTCGTCGCTGCGGTCGTCAAAGGCGCTCTCGTCGTCCGTGGTGTTGAAGAATTCGGGGTAACGCTCGGCAATGATGGTCTCGAAGTCGTCGCCCGAGTCAAAGACTTGCTCGCCGTCCGCGGAGTAGATGGAAAAGGAGCGGCCGCCAAATCCCACGATGCGGTCCAAGTCGCCGTCGCCATCGGTGTCGCTCAGGTCGGTGATGAACTTGATGCGGCCCAGGGCAGCCTCGTCTTGCAATTCGGCGGCGTTGGGGAAGGCCTCGGGATCAAGCACCGCGTCCTTGACGCGCTCTTCGTCAACATAGGTGTCGTATTCGCGGGAATCGCCTTCATTGGCCGTGACCACGTACACGGTTCCACCAGCTTCATAGGCCGCGATGGCGTCGGGCATGTAGCAGCCCAGAACCGGCCAGGACTGCATGTTGATGGCGTCGTCCTTGTTGCTGGCGTCCAGGGTCAGGCCCAGTCCGGCCCAATCCTTGAGGCCCAAGGAGAAGATGTTGGTCACCGTAGCCGAGGCAACGTCCACCACGGCAATGGCGTTGTTTTCTTGCAGGGCCACGAACGCGGTCTTGGAATCCGGAGCCACGGCGATGTACTCGGGCTCGATGTCCTGGGCAGCGCTGGAACCGGGATGGGAGATGCGCACGCCTTGTTCGTTGAGCACGGCTTCCTGGCCATTGAAGGCGGTGAAGTCGGCCACGGCCACGGTGGCGGCGTCCAGGCCGCCAGAGATGTCGATGATGGTCACCGAGCCTTCGGGGTCAATGGAGTACTCGCCGTTGGGCTCGCCTTCGTTGGCGCAAAGGATGTAGTTGCCGTCCGGGGTGAAGGCGACCATGTCGGGCAGGGCGCCAGCCTCGAAGTCGGCCAGGGCATTGCCGTCGGCGTCGCAGACCACCACGCGGCCGTTGTCTTGCTTGGAAGCGCCTTGCACAGCCACGGCCAGCATGCCGTTGCAAAAGGAAACCGAGTTCACGCCGTCGCCGTAGTCCATGAAGGCGATGGTGGTGACCAGGGCGGGGTTGGCAATGTCCGCCAGGTCGATGACGTCCACGGAACCTTCGTGGGCGTTGACCACAAAGGCGCGTTTGGTTTCCGGATCAAAGGCCACGATCTCGGCGGCGCTTTCGTCGAACAGACCGGAAGCGTAAGTGCCGGCAAGCTCAAGGGTGGTCCCGGCCAAGGCCTGGGCGGGCATAAGGATCAGCCCGAGAACAACGGTCAGCAGCAGATGACGCATAATAGCCCCCGTATAGAGATAAGAGGTTGAAGGAATTCGTACTGTTAGGTGGTGGGTAGCAAGGCGTGGTGACGGGAGTGTGGCGGGGAGGTGAAGGATGGGGGAGGGGGATGGTTGACTGGGGGAGGGGAAACAGGCAGAGCATCCCCAGACCCCAACAAGGAGCGTGGTATGTGTAGCCCTGTCCCTGATCCAACGGACCGTAACTGCTTCAAAAAACAGGACTCCCTTGTTTGCGAACATGCCTTTCCCATGGAAATCGTGCTCCTGCGCCAAACCCTGTTCTGGGCCTGGATGGTCACGGGCGCGGGCGCCATCTACTATCTGAGCCTGGGCGCGGCCATTGGCTGGGCCGCCTATACCCTGGCCGTGTTCGGCCTGGTGCTGGCCACGGCCTGCCGCAACTGCCACTACTGCGGCAAGCGCTGCGACACCGGCCTGGGCCTCGTGGCGGGCATGCTGTTTCCCTCGGGCGGCAAGAACCCGGCAAAATTCGCGCGTGCGGCCAAAATGACCCTGCCCCTGCTCATCCTGTCCATGCTTGGCCCGCCCGCAGCCGTGGTTTTTATGCTGGCCAAGGTGGAATTCACCCTGCTCCTGCTCATTTGGGGCCTGACCAACCTCATGGCCCTGTTCCTGTTCCTGCTGACCACGCCGCTGGTGGCCTGTCCGCGCTGCGCCATGCGCGAAGACTGCCCCTTGGGCGGCGGCAAGGGCAAACAGGATGAAGGCGGAAAAAGCGAGGAGGCGGCGGGAGGCTAGATCGTGAACGAAATGTAGGTCGCGCCTGAAATGCGCAAGGGCTGCCCAAAAGCTAGATTGTGAAGGATATGTAGGTCACACCGGAAATGCGCATGTGGTTGAGGTCCGAGGCCGTGTTGCGCAGCAGGGTCAGTCCAAGTTTGCCCAGGTCGTCTTCGTCAGCGTGCATGAAGTTCACGGGCTGGGCCTCGCCCAGAACCTCGTCCACCTCGTTGCCGCTTTCCAGTTCCACAAAGACGTGCTCCTCCTGCCGCACCACCCGGATGCGGATGTGTTCCCCATGGCTCTCTTCCCCGGTGTTGGCGATGTACATGAAGGCTTCCTCGCAGGCCAGGTTGAGGCGGAGACAATCCCTGTCGCACAAGCCGAGTTTGTGGCTCCCTTGCTGCAGTGCCTGGGCCAGGTCAGCGTAAGCCTCGGGTTTGGCCGGCAGGGTGAGGCGGATGCGCTTTTTGGGAACGAGCATGATCAGGCAGGACAGGGCCAGGGCCGTGAAGCCGCCCATGGCCACTCCTGAGCGAAGAAACGGGTCCAGGCCCGTGGGGATCAGGCCGTGAAAAAATTCCTTGGCCTCGGCGATCATTCCAGCCACCAGGGAACAGCCCAGGAGCAGCCCGGTTTTTGTGGTCAAGCGCGAGGCCAGGAGCAGGGAAAAGCCGGAATAAAACAGCAGGACCGAGATCACCACCAAGATGCCGCCGATGACCGGCGCGGGCATGTCCAGGATGAATCCGGACGCCTTGGGCAGAAACGCCAGCACAACCAGGGTCAGGGAACCGCATATGCCCACCAACCGCGAGGACACTCCGGTCATCTCCATGAAGGGCACGTTGTCCACGTAACAGCCCATGGGTTGCGCGCCCATGAGCCCGCCCGCCATGTTGCCCAGGCCAGTGGCGTAGAGCCCGCCTTGGACACGGTTGTAGGCGACCCGGACAAAGGAGCGCAAGGAGGCGCGCTGGGCCAGCATGATCGTTCCTGTCCCTTCCATGGCCACGATGAGATAGGAAAGGGCAAAGGCCGCTCCCAGAGGGGCGTGGTCCCAGGACAGGTCCGTGGTCAGGCCCGGCCATTCAAAGGAAGGCAGGCCCAGCCAGGGCGCGGCGCGAAACAGGCCGAGATCGAGCGTGCCCAGGAACCATGCGGCCATGTATCCCGCGCCAATGCCCAGCAGCGGGCTTGTGAGGCGCAAGATGCGGTTGCCGAACAGCATCAGGCCGAGCATGACCGCCACAGTGGAAGCGCCCACCAGATAGTGCTCCAGCGACCCGTTGCCGTCCGTTGGCCCGCCGCCTTGCCAGAGCTCCAGGGCCACGGGGATCAGGGAGATGGCGATGAGGATGACCACCACGCCGCCCACGGCCGGGGTCACGATATGGCGCACCAAGCGCAGGAAATAGGAGTACAGGAGCACAAGAGGCGCGGTAAGCAGGATCATGGTCGAGGCCAGGGCCAAGCCGCCCAGGTCCACGGCGTGGGTAACGCTGGTGAGAAAGGCGCTGTATGAGCCCATGAACAGGATGTAGCCGCAGCCAATGCGCCCCACGCGCAGCACCTGGACCAGGGAGGTCAGGCCGCAGACGATGAGCGTGACGAACACCACGTACTGCACTTGCTCCATGGGCAGGGACGTGGTCCTGCTCAGCACGTTGGGCAGAAACACCACACCGTCAAAAATGAGCAGCACATGGGTCACGCCCAGGAGCAGGGCTGCCCATAAAGGTGGATTTTCTCCTGCCTCATATTGTAAACCTGTGGTATTCTGGGACACGGCGGCACGATACCCACAAATGAAAAAAAGGTACACAGACGAATTGCCAACTCGATCCACACCTGATAGGTGATGCCTCTTTCAGACGGAGTTTTCCTGTCCTATGCAGCATACTTCCCCCCAAGTCCCGCACCCCCAGGCCGAACAGAACGCCAGGGCCTATGACCGCATCGCCCATTGTTATGACGGCGTGTACACGTCCGTGCTCACCCATGCGGGAAACGCGGTGCTGGCGCGTTGGATTGAGCGTCATCTCGGGCCTGTGGACGAAAAGGAACTCCTGGACATGGGCTGCGGTACGGGTCTCTTGCCCGAGATCCTGCGCGTGCATCCCGACCGCTACGTGGGCCTCGACCCCTCGGTGGGCATGCTCGACCGCGCGCGGGGAAAATTCCCCCATCTGCGTCTTGTCCAGGCATACCAGGAAGACACCGGCTTTGAGGACGCGTCTTTTGATTCCGTGGCCTCCTTGTTCGGCGTGTTCTCCTATAGCCCGGAGCCGGAACGAGTGGTGGCGGAGATCGGCCGCGTGCTAAAGCCCGGAGGCAAATACCTGGTCATGGCGTTGGGCTCGCGGTTTTGCCGCAACCCGAAAATGGAATGCTGCAACCGCCATGGCGTCACCTCGGTCTTTACCTGCTGGTCCAAGTCCAAGCTCAAGCGGATGTTTTCCACCCTGGGGCCATGCAAGGCCTTCAGCTTCAGTTTTGCGCCGGGCAGCACCATGCTGCATCCCCTGCTAACCCGCACAGGGCTGCGCTTGGAATCAGCGCTGCTCGGTCCGGTGCTGGGCGGATTGTTCCGCTACCAAATCGTGACCGGCGTCCGGTCCTAGCTCGCCCCTATACGGCCTTCCGGGGCGGCCGCGTTTCCGAATCCATTTTTGGGGTTTTGCCGGGATTCTCCCGCAAAGTTCCATTGCCACCCCTGATCCAGCGAGATACACTGCGCCGCCATGTCATCATCCACTCCTCCTGCCACCGGCCCCGGCCTGCCCAAATCACAAAAGATCTGGACCGTATTCGCCGTCAACCTGAGCATTCTCATGGCCACCCTGGACATGAGCATTGTGAACGTGTCCCTGCCTACCCTGGTGAGCGATCTCGACACGGACTTCGCCACGATCCAGTGGGTCGTGCTTTCGTATATACTGGTCATCACCTGCATGATCCTTTCCGTGGCTCGGCTCGGGGACATGCTGGGCAAGAAGAAGCTCTACATGTGGGGCGTGCTGGGTTTTTCCTTGGGGTCCTTGGCCTGCGGCCTGTCGCCCACAGTGGAATGTTTGATCGCTGCCCGGGCATTGCAAGGGGTCGGCGCGGTGTTCACCCAAGCCCTGGGCGCGGCGATAATCGCCGAGTCCGTTCCCCGGCATGAGCTGGGACGGGCCATGGGCGTGGTCGGCTCCACGGTCTCCCTGGGCTTGGCTGCGGGGCCTTCCCTGGGTGGGCTGATCATCGGCGCGTTCGGTTGGCCCTGGCTGTTCCTGATCAACGTGCCCCTGGGCGCACTGACCCTGTTCATTGCCTGGCGTGTCATCCCCGAACTGCCGCCGCACAAGACCGGCCAGCGCTTTGATGTTCCGGGCGGGATTATCCTCTTTGTGACTCTGGGCTGCTACGCCCTGGCCATGACCTGGGGGCAAAACGCGGGCTTTGGCCAGACCTGGGTCTTGACCCTGCTGGCCACGTCCGGAGTGGGTTTGGTGGCCTTCTTGATCACCGAGTTCCGGGTCAGCCAGCCCATGATCGATCCTAAATTGTTTCGTGGATCGCTCATCGGCCTGAATCTGCTCATGGGCGTGTTGGTGTTCATCGGCTTGGCCGGGTATTTTGTGGTGCCCTTTTATTTGGAACTGGCCCAAGGATACGCCGTGGAGGAAATGGGCTTGCTGATGATGGTGGTGCCCCTGTGCATGGGCATCCTCTCGCCGCCAGCGGGCATTCTGGCCGACCGTTTCGGGTCGCGTTGGGTCAGCTTGCTGGGTATCCTGGTCATGCTTTGCGGCGCATTGGCCATGAGCACGCTCAAACCCGATACGCCGTGGTGGGGGTTTGTGCTGCGGGTCGCCCCCTACGGGCTTGGATTGGGATTGTTCCAGGCTCCCAACAATACCGCTATTATGGGCCAAGCGCCGCCGGAACGGCGGGGTGTGGTCTCGGGCCTGCTCAGTTATTCCCGCACCTTTGGCCAGTCAACGGGATTGCCCCTGGTGGGAGCCATTTACACGGCCTATGTTCTGGCTTCCCTGGCCGGAACCGGAGTGGACGCCAGCGGCACGGATTTCACCCAAGCCACACCTCAGGCCCTGACCCATGCCCTGAACAATGCTTATCTGATCATGTCGGCGTTCCTGTTGTTGCCTTTGGGCTTGGCGGTGCTCTGCCTGGTCCTGGATCCCAAGGGAACCAAGGGCCGATCGCCCGGCCCGGCAAGGGGATCCGTTCCGGCAACCGCTCATAAACAGGACGCGTCTTGACCCGGAACTGGGTTGGCGCTATGGTTTTGCAATGTAAAGTTTTTCTTTTCAGCTATTTAGAAGCCTCGGGCCAGAGTCCGGGGTTCTATTGAACGCACTGCCTGCAAACCGCCGGGAGGCGACCATGACCAGGTCTTTGCGCCGTGCACTGCTGTTGGCCCTGTGTGTTGTGCTGGTGTCGGCCTGCGGCCAGGGAGGGGGCTCGGGCGACGAGGAGCCGGGCCTTGACCCCCAGGAACTGGCGCGTATGTTGGACGAGGAGCGCGAGGCCAGGCAGCAAGCCGAGCAGCGGGCGCAAACCGCCGAGAGTCGCATCGCTGAGTTGGAAAGCGAGCGGGACCAGGCCGTGGAGGACCGGATCCAGGCCTTGAAGGAAGCTGCTGCGGCCACGGAAGCCGCCCTGGAAGCCAAGAACACTCGCAACCTCTGGCTGGGCTTTGGCGGCGGCGCTTTGGTCATGGCGCTCATCGCGGGCGTTGCCTTGGGTTCTCGCACCCGGCGCGCGGCCTCGCGGCAACATGCCAGCCAAAACAGCGCAGCACCAGCCTCCGTTGACACGGGAGACGCGGTGGATTCCCACGACGAGCCTCCGGCGCTGGACACCTAGCAGCGCCATGGAGTGAGGCCCTCATAACTTCCTCTTCTTCCCATCACTGTTGAGCCAAGCGGAGGACGCTCATGGCTGATACGGACAACAAGGGTGGAACCCTGGTTCCCACCGACCCCATTGATCAGGAGCAGGAGAACGGCGCGGCCCCGGATGTGGACGGGGACGAAGAAGGGGCGGAGCAGCGTTTGCCCGCCAAACGGGAACCAGGCCGTGTCCAGCGCTGGCTGAAGTCTTGCCTGCCCCGCCCGGCAACCCCTCTGAACAAACCCCAAGTGGCCGAGGACTTCCAGGACTTGGGTGCGCTGGAGCGGGTAGTGGAGTCCTTGCGCTATAATACCCTGTCCCTGGAATACGCGGTTTCGCCCAAGGGCGGCCTGCGCCAGTGGCTCAAATTGAATCTGGCCCTGCTGCTCCTGGTGGGACTGCCCGTGCTCATCCTCGCGCCGGTGATCGTGTATCTGCTCAAGGAGTTGGAAGCTGCTGGCGGCCATGTGGAGGAATTCACGGGCCACCTCTTTTCCAGCTTGGAGAACATTTTTTATTCGGTGCTGACCATTGTGGCTTTGGTGGCTCTGGTGGCTACAGTAGTGTACCTGGCGCGAATGGCCTGGCTGCGCATGCGCGGAGTGGACGTGGGCGAGGCCGAAGTCATTGAGATCAACCCGGTCCAAGACCAAGCCGGGAAATCAGGGCCTGCTCCCGAATCCCCTTCGCAATCCCCGGAGCCGGCCGAGGTGCTGGAAGTGGACGACCAGGGCAACATCATTCCTCCCGAGGGCCGTTCCTAGCCCCTTGGGGCACTGAAGGCTCAACGTTTCAGGTCGTAGTCAACGGGCTGGTCAATGCCCATGGTGATCAGCCGCATGCCCTGGGACAACATCTGCTCTGCCTCTTCTCCCACATGATAGCTCTGTATCTTGCTGAACAGTGACCGGGCCGCAGCCCGGAACGCCTGGAATAGTTCCAGGGATTCCTGTGAGTTCGATATAGTCCCAATGTGCCCGCAGATCAGGTGTTTTTTCTTGTACAGCCCGCCGGGACGGAGCACGACTGAATGGGGATTCGATGCCTGGTCCATGGCGTGCCGAATAAAAGGGAGCATGCCCAGGGACTTCTGCACGGCATGGCGCACCCCCTTGTGCATGACAAAGAAACAATCGCCGGACATGTGGTCCTTGGCCCGTGACACCCCGAGATGTTTGAATTCCTGGAGAGAGTCGTAGCTGTTGACTTTGCTGAAAGCACCAGGCGGGAGGTGGAGATATTTCACCTCATGCCGGGCTTCCACAGCGCTGGTGAGTTGAACAATATCGTCCCGGGTAGCAAAGATGTGGATTTGTTTGCTCATGGCGTTGCGGGCAGAAATTACTGGAGCAAGGATAGTCCTTGAACTTTTCCATGTTGTTCCCAAAAATTCAACGGTTTTGTGTTGGGACCATCCCCTCTTGCTTGATCAGGAGATAGCTGGGTCACCGCTCCCTGGACTGGAAACGCCGCCCGTTGTACCTGAACTGGGGCAGGCATCGTGCAGGCGCGACCAGCAGGAGAAGTCTTGGCAGGTGCGCGGCTTTACACTACACAATCAACACTCCCAAAGAAGCGAACAATCCATGCAAGATCGCGGTAGCTCCCCTCCTAACCCTTTCGCGAGGAGAATCAGGCGGGAACTCGGCTGGTTTGCCTTGTGCGTTCTGCTGGGCATCGTTGCGGCTCTGGTCCTGTGGTGGCTGCATAGGGACGCAGCCAGGCTCTATCTGGCCATTGGCTTTGTCCCGGCCCTGTACCTGGTCACGCTCATGGCCAGAAAGCGTCCACCGCGCGGCCGTACAGCCCGAGCTTTTTCTCCGGATTCAGATGAGTCGGACACAGAGTGGAAGTAGTCAACATCTCGAAAAGTAAGGAAAAGATTTCATACTAAAAAAATCATACATACAAAAAGAAAAACATGGCCAAGGTCCGTCAGCGCAAATAACTGGTCAAACAACAGTACCCATTACCAACAACACCTTTGAGGAGGCAGTTATGGCGGACGAAATCAAAATCAAAATCGGCACCAAGATCGAACCCGAAGAAGCCAAGTCCCTGGATCCGGCAAAGCGCGGCCAAACCGCTCCGGTTCCCCAAGACGTCGAAGACGTGCAGGGCCAGGAGTACTGGACCCAACAAGCCATTGGATGTCCCTGGTGCGGCGCCACCAACTGGCTGTGGGTCAGCGACACCTACTACTACTGGTACACCTGCTGGAACTGCGGCAACCCTTTCCGCGCCTAACTACAGGGTGTTCACATCCTCCTGCTGAGGACCCCCGGCAATGCCTGGGGGTCTTTTTTTTTAGCTAAGAGTCCCCTGCTTTGGGCGACCCATGGACTTTTTTTTTCTCAAATGCTACTTCTTGTAAGCGTTCCAGGCACTTTGCTCGGGGCGCGGCCTCCTGGGGGGGAGCTTTTTTGTGGAGGAAAAATCATCTCCCTGTCCGTCATACCCAGTGACGCCACAAAAATGGACGACGCATGAGTTGGTATAACCACAAGGAGGAACACCATGGCAGACGAAATCAGGATTAAAATCGGCACCAAGATCGAACCCGAGGAAGCCAAGTCCCTGGATCCGGCAAAGCGCGGCCAGACCGCTCCCGTGCCCCAGTCCACGGATGATGTGGAAGGCCAGGAGTACTGGACCCAGCAAGCCATTGGCTGCCCCTGGTGCGGCGCCACCAACTGGCTTTGGGTCAGCGACACCTACTACTACTGGTACACCTGCTGGAACTGCGGCAATCCCTTCCGCGCCTAACGCATACTCTTCACACACTTTTCTTTCGGAAAAAAAGCCTCCTGGTCCGCGCTGGGAGGCTTTTTATTTTTGCTGAAATTTACTGTGCTTACAGAGTAAATCCAGCCAATACCAACGGCCGGTTAGAACCTATTGCAATGTATTTCCTTTTCACCTTTGCCCTGGCCCTTCTCCAGGAGTAAATTATGGCATGAGTCCCCATTGCCGTGTAATTTGCCGGGAAATGTCGCGGGATGTTCCCTCCTGGAAGTAAACCATGACCGAGCCCATCTCCCCAATCGACCCCATCCCCGGCCCCAACCCCTTGCTCGCCTATGTGGGCGGGATGGCTGACGAGCGTTTGTCCATCAAACAGGCTGAACCCAACCGTGCCGCACCGGCAACGTCTCTTTCCCCAATTCAGGAGCTGTCCTTGGCGGTTAAGGGTAGGGTGGTGCAGGTGCGGATATAAGTGTGTCCAGGAAACTCTTCCCGGTTTTTCTGTATAATAGGTTGGTTATGGAAAAGATGAAAAAAAGTTGTCCACGTGCGTTGATCGTTGTTGACAACAGTTGATTGTGGGTGATAGTAGACTACTCAACATGATCAAAGCAGGTGAAAAGGCATTTAGGTCGGTACAAACGGAGGTAGGTGCATAAGAGAGGTCGCTGATTTGGCAAATTCAAGTGACCCTGAACCGCCTCACAAGGACAATGGTCGAAAAGACAACCTACACGCTGGCCCAAGCAGCTGAGTTGCTCAGCTGCCACAAGGAGACCCTGCGCAGGGCGATCAAAGCGGGGACCTTGCGGGCTGCGAAGATTGGCAAGGAATACCGAATATCCAAGACCGACCTGGAAGATTATTGGGCCGCGCGCGGCGGGGGAGCCCTGTTCGACGACTCCCCACGGCCGTTGCCCAGGCCCGAGGAAAAAAAGACTGAAAAGCCGAAAGGCCCGGAGCAGCTCAAGCTGCCCACATAGCCGAACAAAGCCCCCGACGAACGGAAGATGGCAAGCAAGGAGGAATGGGGAATGGCGAAACAACAGGAAATGACCGCCATGGAAGAGATCACGCTGCACAACGACATTGGCTCGGAGATTGTATTTACGGGCCGTTTGTATGCAGAGCACTCTTTTTACGATGAGGATACGGGCAGCCTGACTCAGCAGCGCTTGTATCTCACCAAGGACGGGTGCCAAGTGTACGCCGTGGTTACGGGCAGCGGGCAGACCCGCGAACGCAGGGCTTATGTGATCAAGCGCGATGGTAGGTTGTGCAAGATCAACAACGGGCTTTTTGATGTCACCGTGTCCACCGACGACCTGATCACCGTGGTCAAGGGATTGTGCGGCATCACCGGCAGCAGCCAGTACGAGGACTTTTTCACCAAGGTGAAGGATACGGAACGGGCAGTGAACGAATAGCCGGTTCCGTTCTTTAATAGAAGGCAACGGCGGCGGCGCGGGCTTCCAGTCCAGAGGGGCGTCGTTTTCCGCCAGGCCATATAGTTTCCCCTCACACCTTCCTGTTCGGCGCGGGACGCATGCCCCCATCCATGCGTCCCGCATCTCTTTTGTGCGGAAAACCCACCTTTCCAGGTTGCATTCCCCCGGTACTTTTAGAGAAAGTTCTCCAGCATCGGCCATTATGTGTTTACATACCTCCAGATTTGGAGATATGTTGTTGTACCGGATAACACGCCCTCGTGTTGATGAAGTTTTTCCGGATGGGGGCTAGTCGAGAAGGGGGTGGTATGCGCAAGTTCGGTATTGTTATCCTCTGCGTTGTTTTCTTCGCCATGCCGGCCCTGGCCGAGGGGAACGAAGCCGGCAGCGTCAAGAACGCTGAAGGCGGCGCGTATATTATTCGCGACGGCCAGGAGATGTCGGCGGAGCCGGGGATGCGTGTCTTTGAAAAAGACATGATCCGCACGGACTCCGACGGCTCCATGGGGGTGATCCTCAGGGACGACACCGTGCTTTCCTTTGGGCCGGGAACCGAAGTGGAACTCGCGACATTCCTGTTCAATCCCATTGACGAGGATTACGGGCTCTATCTGCGCATGTTCAAGGGGACAGCATCTTTTTTGTCGGGTTCCATCGGCCACTTGTCGCCGGAATCGGTCCAGGTGGAGACGCCTGACGCGGTGTTGGGACTCAAGGGCACCCATTTTCTCATCGAGGTCCGCTGACCACCAAAACGCGCAACACTCGTTGTAATACGCAGTGTTGGAAAAGGAGAGAGCCATGCGAATGTTCATCTCGCTGGTGCTGCTTGGCATGTTTGCCGTGGCTGTGGGCTGTTCCGGAACCCAGGTGGTGCTTTTGCCCGACCCGGACGGAGAGGTGGGGGCTCTGCAAGTATCGAATTCCGTTGGTAGCCAAGTCCTGGACGACGCTCAGGAAGGCACCAAGGTTTCGGGCAGGGATTCGGAGCCGTCAACGCCTTCGGCATGGGATATGGACGATATTCGGAGTAAATTCGAGGAGGCCATCGCAGCGCAACCCGCAGTGCCCGCCAAGTTCCTGCTGTATTTTCTGCATGACTCGGACGTGCTGACCGGAGTGTCCGAGGAACTGCTCCCGGATATTTTGAACGAAGTCCAGGCCCGCAACTCCATGGACATCAGCATCAACGGCCACTCCGACCGCATGGGCGACGAAACGTACAACATCGACTTGTCCCTGCGCCGGGCCCGGGCCATTTTCAACCTGCTCCTGGACGAGGGTGTAATCGAGGATCACATGGACGTCACGTCCCACGGCGAGGGCAATCCGCTCATTCCCACTGCGGATAATGTGAGCGAGCCCAAAAACCGCAGGGTTGAAGTCATCGTCCGCTGACACCGGGCAATGCGGGGGAAGCCATGCGCCTGCGCTTCACACCGCGTAACCGATTTGCCGTCTTTCTGGTGGGGGTCATGGCCACGGCGGTTTTCGCCGTGGTCTTCCTCGCCCAGCCCTTTTTTCTCATTACCCTGGACAACAAGGTCTACGATTCATTCCTGCGTTCTTTGAACCATGACCACGGCACGGGTCATCCGCTTATCGTGGACATCGACGTGGAAGCCATGACCGAATACGGACAATGGCCCTGGCCCAGGTATCGCCTGGCTATGCTCTTGGACCGCATTGAGGAGGCAGGCGCCTTGGTGGTGGGCATTGACTTCATGTTCACCGAGCCGGACCGGACCTCGTTGACGCTGTTGGCCGAGCAAATGCGCCGGGAGCTGGGAGTCGACCTCAGCTATTCCGGAGTGGACGAGAGTGAACTGGACAATGACGCGGCCCTGGCCGGAACCTTGTCTCAGGGTCCCTATGTGTTGGGCTACAAGTTTGTTTTCCGCGACAACCATGAACTCCATCAGGGATGTCCACAAAACGGGCCTCCGATTGTCTGGAGGCAAGACCAAACCATGGTCGATGGGCAAG
The DNA here is from genome assembly GCA_004796465.1 of Desulfovibrio sp. GTDB lineage: Bacteria > Desulfobacterota > Desulfovibrionia > Desulfovibrionales > Desulfovibrionaceae > MADRE1. The sequence continues at coordinate 3,667 of QZKZ01000185.1, read as the reverse complement.
GCCTGGGGTTCATGCACCAAGCTGTTGGCGCGGAATTGAGCATAGACGTCCTTTCCCAAGCCGCACCAGGCAAGGGATTCATCAACGCCACTCCGGACGCCGACGGTGTGGTGCGTCGCGTGCCCCTTGTCCTTGCGTGCGAGGGGCAAGTGTATCCCAGTTTTGCCCTGTCCGTATTGATGCAGGCCCAGAATGTCCCTTGGCTGGCGGTGAGCGCCACACCGGGCGGGTTGGACCATGTGCAGGCTGGCGAGTTGCGTATCCCTGTGGACGCCATGGGCAATATCTTGGTGGACTTCCATGCCAGCGAGTACATTGAGCAGATTTCCGCGGCACGGGTCATGAAAGGGGAGTTCGAAGGAGGCGGACTCGCCGGGCGTATTGTGTTGGTGGGTTCCACCAGCCCGGACCTCAAGGATATTTACGCCACTCCCGTGGATGCCACGTTTCCTGCTGTGAAAGTCCACGGCCTGATTTTGGACAACATCTTGCGTGGGGAGTTCGTTTCCCGGCCCCACTGGGCCCGGGACCTGGTATTTTGGCTCATGGTTCTGGGCGGATTGGGGCTGTCCTTCATGCTGGCTTGGTTCCGCGCTTTGTGGAGTGGGTTGATCACTTTGGTTGCCACGGGCGGGGCCTGGGTCGGGGGGATTTGGATTTTTACTACCGACCGGGTCTTTGTGTCTCCCTTGTGGCCGTCCATGGCCTTCATCGCCGTGTTTTTGTTATGCATTTCCCTCAAATACTGGGTTGAGGAGCGTAAGAACCGCTATCACACACGGGAACTGGTGCACACCCAGGGCGCGACCATTGAGGCTCTGGCAGCGGTCATTGAAACCAGGGACCATGAAACCGGCGAACACATCAAGCGTACGCAGCATTACGTTCGGCTGCTCGCGGAACGGTTGCGAAACCATCCCCGCTTCAAACGCCTTCTCAAGGGGGGAGCCATAGACCTGCTGACCCAGGCCGCCCCCCTGCATGATATTGGGAAAATCGGTGTGCCTGATCGCATTTTGCAAAAGCCGGGCAAGCTGACCCCGGAAGAATTCGACGAAATGAAGCGCCATGCCGAATACGGCTATAACATTCTCCTGGCGGCCGAGGAGAAATTGGGCAGCAACCCCTTTCTCGATACGGCCAAGCGCGTGGCGTATACGCACCATGAACGCTGGGACGGCACGGGCTACCCCCGGGGGCTGGCCGGAGAGGACATCCCTGTGGAAGGCAGGCTCATGGCCATTGTGGACGTGTATGACGCCCTGATTTCCGTGCGGGTCTACAAGCCCCCCATGACCCATGCGAGGGCCATGGAAATCATTACCCAAGGCTTGGGCAGCCACTTTGATCCGGATGTGGCGAGAGCGTTTATCGAATTGAACGAGGTAATTGCCGACATTGAGAATGAGGACTGAGCGTTGCCTGGGGACTTTCCGAAGCGCTACGCCAGGATTAACGAGCGCGGGGCGTCCACAGCGTGGTCGCCGGAACCGTGGAATTGGTATGCACCGCGCTGACTTCGCAGCCGTCGGTCCCATCCTCGTCACCTGCGGACATGATGGTCACGGCCACGTCGTGCAGGTTCTCCAGACCGGCGTCCCCTTCCTGGGAATTGTTGGCCTCCAGAACGTGTATCAGGGAAACCTCGGCGCAAGAAAATTCGTCGCTTGAGTCCAAGGCGTCGGCCCATGCCAGATCACACGCGGCCAATGCCAGGGCCAGGGCCTTTTCCTGCAGATCGGAAGAATTCGCCTGGCGTTCCGGGTCAGGCAGGGAAGTACGGCATTGTGCCAGTTCCAGGGCGAGACGTTCGTACTCCAACCGCCATTTTTCCGCTTCCAAGCGCTGGCGTTCCGCTTCCAGACGATAGGCCTCCACCTCTTCGGCGCAAGAAGATTCCTGAGCGCCCACTGCGGGACTCAGGGTACAGCAGACAAGAAGAATAAGGACAACAAGGTCCACACACCGACGAATCCGTAATAGGGACATGGCTTCTCCAAGATGTTGAAAAAGGGAACCTACCCCCTGTGACAGGTTCCGGCAACCGTGATTTGCATATGAATCCATCCGGCTTTTGCTTTGTCACATGGTAGTGGTATACTCGCGGCCATGAAAAGGATCCATTTCAGCCTCCTGATCGCGTTGCTCGTCGGCTTTTGGGCCGGGGCAGCCCCGGCCTTGGCCGAGCACCCGGTCCATACCGGGACTCCGAGCATAGCCGTGCTGGAGTTTGACGAGCCGGAAAACGGGTTGCCGCCGTCCGGGTTGGGCGCTGTGGTGGCTGATGAATTCATGTTCGCGGTCCAGTCCTCGCAGTATTTTTCCTTGGCGTCCATGGACCGGGTGTTCGCGGCCCAGGCCGAGTTGGGCGTCATGCCCGGAGGCCATTGCCGCGCCGCACGCAAGGTCGGCCAGATGGTGGGCGCGGACGCGGCCCTGTGTGGCATGGTCACCCAATTCGGCCAACAAGCGCGCATTGACGCCTATCTCATTGACGTGGAGAGCGGCCGTACCTTGTGGTCGGAATCCACGTTTTCTTCGTTGGACCAGGCAGGGTTCATGTCCACGGCCGGGTTGTTCCTGTCGGAAATGGAAGTGGCCGCTGCCTTGAACCAAGCTGATCCCGAACCAGAACCCGAGCAGGAGCCCGACGTCACGGCCATGGAGCAAGATCCGGACAGGCCTGAAACCGTGCAAGAGCCCGAACCTGTTGAGGAAGATGCCGAGCCCGAGACTGCCGGGCCCGAGACTGCCGAGCCCGAGACTGCCGGACCCGAACTTGCCGAAGGAGAGCCCCAAGAGACTGAGCCGGACACAGCCTCGCCCTCCCAATGGCCTGACTCGGACGGACTGGGACAAGGCAACGCCACGCAAGGAGAAGTCGTCGGGCCCGAGGGGAATGGAACGGAAACAGCCGCGCTTGACCCCATACCAGGGTATGAAAGCGAAGCCTTTCCCGCTGACTTGCAACAGCAGCAGGAGGAAGAGCAGGAACGCATGGACCGGGAACGCGCCCTGCTGGAGTTGGATTTTCCCTTTGAAGGGCCGCCGGGAAACCAAGACTTGGACGGCCCCATGGCAATGGCCGACTTCGACCGAGTTATCGAGGAGTGTGAAGCAGGCCTCACGGCCAAGGCCATGCTTGATGAGCTGGAAGCGGACCTGTTGGCCGAACTTCTGACCCTGCCCAGGGAGAGCGTTGAGGATGAAGCAGCGTACGCCGAAGCCCAGGAACTTGCGCAGGCTACCTATGCCGCGGAGCAGGAGCGGATTCGCAGCGATATTCTCGCCCGGTTCGCCCAAGTCAAGGAGGAGTTCCGCCTGGCCCATGGTTACGCCGCCATAGTGGAACCGGACCAGGTCGGCAACAGCGTGGTTCCCGATGTGACCGAGGATTTGATCCAAGCCATGGACGAACAGGGTATTAGCGTGGAGCCTCGGCAAACACCCGATTTCTTGCCCACGTTGGCTCTGGAGGAAACCTTATGGCACGCGGCCCTGGCGGTTTCGGAAAGCACAGGACGCATTGGCTTGAGCAATGACCAAGCCGACCAAATGTCCGCCGTGACCACGGCTCTGGCCGCGTGCGGCGAGGATGATTGCCGCGTGATCCAGACCTCGGTGGGGGGGTGCATCGCCCTGGCCGGAGATGGCCGCTCCCTATGGT
>QZKZ01000229.1 GCA_004796465.1 Desulfovibrio sp. | reverse complement strand
TAGCGTTCGTTGGTGATGTTGATGATGCAGTAGCGGCTTGTCTTCTCAAACACCAGGATTGTGCGGTTGGAGCGAAAAGCGCTGCGTAGCGACCAACCGTCCTTGGCCATATTGTTGATGAAGTAGTCGGTCAAGGAACGGATCTCAACCATTCCGTTAAAGACCATGAGGCCGGATTTGACGTTGGGAGTTTCCAGAATGAAGGACTCATCAATATCCAGTTCCATTTCCCTGGGCACGAGGATATCGTCAAAATCATAATAAAAAGAGGCGCTTTCAGCTTCATAAGACGTGTCGGTGTTACCTGATCCTTGGTCGGATGATTCTTGCTGGGCGGTTGAGGTTCGGGCAGTGCAGCCAAACACCAGGATAGTCAATAAAACGTATGCAATAGGGGTGGACACGAACTTCATGGTGCGCTCCTTGAGATAAACAAAGCTCAATGCAGGCGTTCAGGGGTATCGAGGGACCATGCACCATACCCCGGCTTGAAACAAACCGCAATTTCACGTAGTTTTTCAATGTGGGTACCGACATCCCGCCCGAGAATCAAGGCAAAGTCTACGAATTGTCTTCACATTGTGTAAAAATTCGGTAAATTATTTCGTAAGCTCGCTCTGGGCTTAGATATTCCTGTGATCCGAAAGTGTTGCCGCAATAAAACCAACAGTAGCGACACACGACTAAACAAGTAGTCCCTTTACCATGTCTTCCCAAGAAATATTTTCCTTGAGCGATTACAATTATGAATTGCCCGAGGATAGGATTGCCCAGCACCCCGCAATTCATAGAGATGAGTCGCGTTTGCTTGTTCTGAACAGGGACCATTCTGAGCTGGAATTTTCGATTTTTAGGGATCTCGCCAAGTGGTTGCCACCAGGCGCCTTGCTCGTGGCCAACAACACCAAGGTATCTCCTGCCCGGTTGTGGGGGACAAAAACCAGTGGTGGCAAGGTGGAGTTTTTGTTGCTCACGCCTATGCCCTTGTTGGAGCCAGTGCCGGAGTCCGACGGCTTCACCAAGGCCAGGGTACGGGGCTTATTAAGGGCCTCCAAGGGATTCAAGCCCGGGGACAAGGTCTTGTTCAATGAAGATTTCCACCTCGTTGTTCATGGAGTTGGAGAGTTTGGAAACAATGAAATCTGTTTGCACTGGCGGGGTGATCTCGCACAACTTCTCTCTTGCTTGGGGCACATGCCCCTGCCTCCTTACATTAAAAGGCCGGACTCCCGGGAAGATTGCGAAAGGTACCAAACCACGTATGCCCACGACAACAAGGCGGGGTCAGTGGCAGCCCCTACGGCTGGGCTGCATTTTACGCCGGAATTACGCTCGGCTCTTATGCAGCAGGGATTTGAATGGGCCGAAGTAACCCTCCATGTGGGTTATGGCACCTTCAGCCCCATTCGCTGCTCGGATATTCGCGATCACGCCATGCACGAGGAGTATGCGGAAATCAATCGAGAAACAGCAAGGCGAATCAACATAGCCAAGGAGCAGGGCAGACCGGTTATAGCCGTGGGTACGACCAGTATCCGGACTTTGGAGGGCGTTTTTGCACAAACAGGAGCCATTGAGCCCTTTTCAGGCTGGATCAACCTGTACATCAGGCCGGGGTTTTCCTTTCAAGTGATCGACGGCTGTTTAACCAATTTCCATCTTCCCAAATCCTCGTTGTTGGTGATGATCTCGGCCTTGGCTGGGCGGGAACAAGTACTCGATGCCTATGCTCATGCCCTGGAAAATGGCTTCCGGTTCTTTTCCTATGGCGACAGTATGCTTATAATATAAAATCAGGGCATTACGTAGGAAACCGCGATTTTCTTTGCGTTGCCAAGCCTTTTGCAGTAAGAGTTTCTTTCCCATTCTCAGGTTTACGGCGAAAAGGACGCTCGGCCAGGCCCGGCGTCCTTGTATTCGCTTCGTGGAGATCCCCAGTCAAACCAAGGAAGAGTCATGCCGCGAGTGGAGTTTATCGAAGAACGTTGCAAGGGATGTCTCCTGTGCGCCACGGTCTGCCCCGTGGAAATCATTGAGCAGTCGGACAGGTTCAATTCCAAGGGCTATAAAGTGGCTGAGGTCAGCGCGGAGAAAATGGAACAATGTACTGGCTGCCGGTCCTGCGCTCTGATTTGCCCGGACTTCGCGGTTCGGGTCTACAAGCCGGCCAAGGCCGAAGCATAAAGGAGTGCGTCCATGAGCCAAGAGACGCAAGAACGGTTGTTCGTCAAGGGCAACGAGGCCATATCCCGGGGAGCCCTGGCCGCCAATTGCCGATGCTATTTTGGATACCCCATTACCCCGCAAAACGATATTCCCGAATTCATGTCCAAGGCCTTGCCTGCCGCGGGTGGTGAATTCGTGCAGGCCGAAAGCGAGGTTGCCTCGGCCAATATGATTCTCGGCGCGGCCGCGTGCGGCATCCGGGCCATGACGTCCTCGTCCAGCCCGGGCATGTCCCTGATGCAGGAGGCCATCTCTTACATGGCTGGCAGCGAACTCCCCGCCGTGTTCGTGAATATGAACCGTGGCGGTCCGGGCCTGGGCGACATCGGGCCGTCCCAGGGCGACTACTTTCAGACGGTCAAGGGCGGCGGCCACGGCGACTACAACTTGCTGACCCTGGCCCCGGCTTCTTGCCAAGAGGCATACGACGCGGTCATTGAAGCGTTCGATCTGGCCTTTAAATACCGCAACCCCGTGATGATCCTGGGCGACGCCATCCTGGGCAACATGCAGGAACCCCTGTTGCCCTGGACGCCTGATCACATCGATCCCAACGAGGCCGCGGATTGGGGGCTGACCGGAGCCAAGGACCGCGAGCGTAGGTTGCACAAATCCTTGTACCTGCGCGATGGTGAATTGGCCGGGCAAAACCGCAAGCTGCAAGAAAAGTTTGCGTCCATGCAGGTCGAGGTCAAAGCAGAGGTCTTTGAGGCTGAGGACGCTGACCTGATAGTAGTCGCCTACGGCTCCATCGGCAGGATCGTAAAAAGCGCGGTACGCAAGTTGCGCAAGGAAGGCCACAAGGTCGGCCTGGTTCGGCCCATCACCTTGTTCCCCTATCCCACCGACTTGCTGCGCGACCTGGCTAAGCAAGGCAAGCACTTTCTGACTTGCGAACACAACACCGGGCAGATGGTCGAGGATGTGCGTTTGGCTGTCCGGGGATACGCGGACTCCGAGTTTTTCGGCCACATGCCCGGCGAACTCCCGGTGCCCGATGATTACGAACAACCCATCCTCGACGCTCTCAGGAGGCAATCATGAGTCCTGTTGCTGAAAAAGAACGGGCCGTGTTTACCGTGCCCGAAGTGGTCAATGACGTGCCCATGCACTACTGCCCGGGTTGCCACCACGGTATTTCCCACCGCCTGGTTGCTGAATGCCTCGAAGAGATGGGCTTGGTGCAAAAAACCATCTGCGTGAGCGCCATTGGCTGCTCCGTGTTCATCTACGACTACATGGACCTGGATACCATCGAAGCACCGCACGGCCGTGCACCGGCAGTGGCCACGGGCGTCAAGCGCGCCCGGCCCGACACCTTTGTCTTCACCTACCAAGGCGACGGCGATCTGGCCTCCATCGGCCTGTCCGAGATCATGCACTCGGCCAACCGTGTCGAACGC
>QZKZ01000047.1 GCA_004796465.1 Desulfovibrio sp. | reverse complement strand
GGGCTTGGCTGTTGGAATTCCTTGCCGACGCCCATGAATACGACCAAGGGATCGGCCCTGTGGCGGCCATGGAATACGGAGCGCAACGCTGTTCCCTGGATATGGACATCTACATTACGGACATGATTGCGGCTTTGGAAACGTACGGCTTTAACCACGCGGTATGGGCCTGGTTTCCCGAGGGCTACTCCCAGTGGGGCGACGAGTTTTTGGTGCGCCGCAGCCAGGACCTGAACGACCACCAGGACTACACGGACACGCCCTTGCTGCGGGCTTTGGCCCAGTCCTGGTCGCGCAACAGCTTGCGGCCCTCCAACGTCACCTTTGTGGAGTAGGGCTGCTCATCAAGCCCGTGGTTAGAGCACCTTGGTCAAGAAGTAGTAGGAGGCGAGACCCGCCCCCAGCGTGCCGTAGATGAGCAGTCAGGGCACACAGTATTTCTTGAACTTCCAAAGCACCAGCCCGAAAAACGCGGCGCTCACGCCAATGGATATGAAAATGGCAGGCAATTGAGCCATGGGGTCTCCTTGTGCTTGTTGCTTATCATTACTGATAAGCTTTTCTGGAGGCCTGTCCAGGCCCGGCGCTGATCTACGTCGAATAAGAAGCTCGGCGCGCCTTGAGGAGAAATACTAGCCGGGAAAATACTTGGCGCGCACCGTGGAAATCACCTCGCCGTGGGCGATCACGGGATTGAGGCCGAGTTGGGGCACGTCAAGTTCGTATTCCCCGGAAAAAGGGGTTTGGGCCACGGCCAAGTTGTAGGCATGGGCCGCCAGCACCTGCAAACTGAGCACGTCCTCGATATTATAGGCCAGCAGGGTCTCCAGATAACGCTCGTCTCCGGTGTTTTGATACTCCTTCCAGAGCAGCACGGCCCAGTAGCCGTCCACGCCGTCCAGCGAGCCCCGGTCCAGGCCGAACTTTTTTTCGCAGGCCTTGAGCCCGCCGGTCACACCCACGGCCTTGAGCGCGAAGCGCAAATCCAGGTGGGCCAGGTCCAGCTTGGCGCCGAAGTGGCGCTCCATAAAGGGCACGTCAAAACAGCGGCCATTAAAGGTCACCAGCAGGTCGTACTCGAATATATCCTCGATGAAATCGTCGAGGTTGCGGCCATGCACGTAGGTGCGCACGTCCTTGCCGTCAAACAGGGCGATGGAGGTGATGTGGTCCTCGCCCTGGCCCATGCCCGTGGTCTCGATGTCCACGAAGGCAGTGCTGTCCAGGAAGTTGTCGTAGAGCCGCCAGGTCTGGTTGGCGGGCAAACGTTGGGCAAAGAGATCGACCCGGCCCTGGTCCAGCTCCCGCCGGGACTGCTCCACCCAATCGAGGATGCCGGGTATGCTGGCCAGGCGCAGCTCTTGGCGGCCCGTTTCATCCAGGGCCAGCATGTCGTCCCAGGTGCGCACGCCCTGGTTCCAATACCGGGTTTCGGTTTTGACGCCCACGCGGGGGATGTGGCAAAAAGTGTTCTTGAGCATGGTGTTCTCCGGCCTGGGACTCTACGCCTTCCCAGGGGCCGGGGCAACCTTTGTCAGGGCGGCATGCCCGGGAAACACCCATGTGCGGACGATTCGGCTTCACCCTGCCTTCCAAGCAGGCCATGCACCGGTTCGGACTGGACGAATCCGTTGATTACGAAACACGCAAAAACATTGCGCCCACTACCTTTTGTTTCGTTGTCCTGGCCCGCGCCATTGAGGGCGGAGACGGCTTCCAGCGTGTTGGCAGGCTGCTCAAGTGGGGACTGGTGCCTTCCTGGTCCAAGGACCCCACAATCGGCAACCGGCTCATCAACGCCCGCAGCGAGACAGCCGCGGAAAAACCCTCGTTTCGCGCGGCATTCAAACGGCGGCGTTGCCTGGTTCCGGCCACTGCATTCTATGAATGGCAAAAGAACCCGGACGGCAAGCAGCCCTTCGCCATCAACCTGACTGACCAAGAAGCCTTTGCCATGGCCGGGCTCTGGGAGCACTGGTCCGCGCCGGACGGGTCCGACCTGTTCACCTTCACCATCTTGACCACGGAACCCAACGAACTGCTCGCGCCCATCCACAACCGCATGCCGGTCATCCTGCCCGAGGAATCATGGGCCCCGTGGCTGGACCCGGCCACTGATCCCAAGGAGTTGCCGCCCCTGCTCGCTTCATTTCCCAGCAAAGCCATGCAGGCGCAACCCGTGTCAAAGGCCGTGAACAACCCGGCCAATCAAGATTTCTGATTGAGCAGTCTGGCCCAGACAGCCTGGCCCAGGGAGATGCACCCGTCATTGGGCGGGACTTCCCGGTGGGTAAGGGGTGTGAGGCCCTGGACCTCCAGGAGTTGGGGCAAGGCAACGGACAAGGTGAGGTTCTGCATGGACCCGCCGGACAGGGCCACATGGGAGATGCCGGTCTCACGGGAAAAATGCCGGGCAGCGCCGGCCAAGCCATGGGCCAGGCCCAGATGGAAGCGGCGGCTGATGTCTGCCAGGGATTCATCCCTTTCCCAATCCGCAAGCACCTGGCGAAACAGAGAGAGGGTGTCCAGAACCGCTGTTTCAGGGCCGGTAATTAGGCCACATTCGTAGCCTGTTTCTAGAGCCGGATCAGGCGGCGGCCACTGGCCCTGGGCGTAGAGCTGGTTTTCCAGCAGGATCGCGGCCTGGCCCTCGTAAGTAATGGCCGAACACAGGCCGAGCATGGCCGAGACCGCGTCGAACAAGCGCCCGCAACTCGTGGATTGCGGACAGTTCAGTTGCTTTTCCAGCAATTGCGGCAGCATGGCGCTGGCTTGGCCATGGCTTGCCAACCACGGCCAGGGTTTTTCTCCGGGTTCCACCACGCCCAATTGATACAAACAGGCCTGGGCAATGCGCCAGGGTTCGCGGATCGCGGTTTCACCGCCCGGCAAGTGCATGGGCGAAAAATGGGCCAAGCGTTGCCAACTCGGTCCTGAGGGGTCCACGAGCAGGAGTTCGCCGCCCCAGAGGGTTCCATCCTCGCCCAGGCCAGTGCCGTCCAAGGCCCAGCCCAGGGCCGGGCCGTTGTGGCGGTTCTCGGCCAGGGCCGCCAAGATGTGCGCCACGTGGTGCTGCACCGGGACCAGCGGTAGGGAATCCTTGTCCGCCCGCTCCTGGGCAAAGCGGGTGGCCATGTAGTCGGGATGCAGGTCGTGGGCCACGGCCCGGGGCGCTGTCTCCAGGATCATCTCCAAGTGGGCTGCGATTTCCCGGTAAAAACCCAGGGTCTCGAGGTTCTCCATGTCCCCGATGTGCTGGCCCACAAAAGCCTGATCGCCCTTGGTCAGGCACAGCGTATTTTTCAGCTCCGGCCCCACGCCGAGAACGGATGGGGCATCCTCCCCTTTCAGCGGCTCAAGAAAGACCGGCTTGGGCGTAAACCCCCTGGCGCGGCGGAAAAACTGCGGCTTCCCGGTCAGCGGATTCACCCGCAGCACGGAATCATCGGTGCGAATGAGAATGTCCCGGTTGTGCAGCAGAAAGCGGTCCGCAATGTGGCCAAGCCTTTTGAGAGCCTCGCGGTTGCCCAAACAGATGGGTTCGCTGCTGGTGTTACCGCTGGTCATGACCAGGGCCGGGTGGTGACCCATGGCCGGGGTCAGGGCCAATTCATGGAACAAGGCCAGGTGCAGGGGCGTATACGGCAGCATCAAGCCGATGAACACCGTGTCCGGCGACACTGCCGGTGACACGGCAAAGGGCAGCTTGGCCCGGCACAGCACAATGGGCTTTTCCAGGGAATCCAGCTGCTTGGCCTCGGTGTCGCTGACATGGGCCAATCCCCTTGCCGCGTCCAGGTCCGGGACCATGACCGCCAGGGGCTTGTCCCAGCGGTTCTTGCGCGCGCGCAGTTCCATGACCGCGTCGTGGTTGCGCGCGTCGCAGGCCAAGTGGAAGCCACCCAGCCCTTTGACCGCCGCGATCTCGCCCCTATCCAGGGCCTCGGCGGTGCGTTGCATGGCCTCACGGCCCCGCGCCTTTTCCTGGCCCTGTTTGTCCGTGAACCACACCACGGGCCCGCAAACGGGACAGGCATTGGGCTGGGCATGGAAACGCCGGTCCAGGGGATCGTCGTACTCGGCTTGGCACTCCCTGCACATAGGGAAGCAGGCCATGGACGTGAAGGGCCGGTCATAAGGAATGGCGCGGGTAATGGTGTACCGCGGCCCGCAGTTCGTACAGTTGGTAAAGGGATAGAGATACCGTCTGTCCCTCGGGTCGAGCATTTCGGCGCGGCAGTCTGCGCACAGGGCAGTGTCCGGGCTGATGAGCACGTTGTGGCCCTGGCCGCTCCGGCTTTTAATAATGATGAACTCGGCCTCGCCTGGAACGGGCTCTAGGTCTTGTTCCTCGCAGGAGACGATCTCGGCCAGGGGCGGCGGCGACTCCTTGAGTTCGCGGCCAAAAGCCCGCACGGCCTCGAACGGCCCCTGGATTTCCACGGCCACGCCCTGGCTGGAGTTGAGCACCGAGCCCGTGAGCCCGTGCTCGGCCGCCAGCCGGTACACAAAGGGCCTGAACCCCACACCCTGGACCCGGCCCGCGACCACATAGGATCGCCGCATCACATCTGGCGAATCAGCAGACATGGGCAGGGTGATACTCCAATCGCGGGTTGCGGGAAAGCCCCGGACCAAGGCCAAGCCCGCAGGGGCGGCGCGCGAGCCGCCTCTTTTTCGAATCTTTTACTCGGGATTTCTGGACACTCCAGCCAGGAGCGGGTAGGAGGGGGGCGAACTTCGCAACGGAGCCTTCCCGTGGACATGGACCCAGTCTGGAAGCGGCCCGCGTTTCTGGCCGCCGCCATCATATTCGCCACTACCTTGGCCCGCCTGTGGTTTGTGGCCAGCCACCAATTGGACCTTGTCCAGGACGAGGCCCAGTATTGGGACTGGAGCCGCATACTTCAGCTTTCGTATTATTCCAAGGGTCCCTTGGTGGCGTACATCATTTCCCTGGGCACCTGGCTGTTCGGGGATACGGAACTGGGCGTGCGTTTCGGCGCGGTGGCCGGGTCCTGTCTGATGCAGATCGTGCTCTACCTTGGCGTGGCCCGGCTGTTTCAACAACCCAAACTGGGGGTCTGGTGTTTGGTGGTGATCAACACCACCCTGTTCTTCCTGGCCAACTCCGTGCTCATGACCACGGACAACCCCCTGGCCCTGTTCTGGTTGTGCTCGGCGTTCTGCATGTACTGGGCCGCGTTCGGCAAGAGGCAATTCCTGGCCCTGTGCCTGCTGGCCCTGTGTTTGGCCTTGGGGCTCATGGCCAAGTACCTCATGCTTGCGTTCGGGCTCACGGCCCTGTTTTTTGTCTGGGGGCTTCACCGCAACCAGATGCTGCCCAAGGGCTTGATCCTCAAATTAGGGATCGCCACGCTCCTGGGATTGGCATTGGGCGCGCTGCCCATCCTGCTCTGGAACCTGGACAACGACTTTGTCAGCTTTCGCCATGTGGCATCCCTGGCCGGGGTTGCCGAAACCAACGGCAAGCCTTTGATCCGCCTGGACACCCTGCCCGAGTTCCTGGGCAGTCAAATCGGCTTGTCCACTCCCTGGTGGTTCCTGCTGCTGATGATCGAGGGCTGGCGATCGGGTATGAACGGATTTTTTCCAACCCGGGCCAGGGTTCTGTATCAGGACAAGGAAGAGGAACGGCCCGACCCCAGGGTGGACGCTCTGCTCTCGGCCGGGTTTTGGCCTGTTTTCCTGTTTTTCCTGGTCTGGAGCCTGCACACCAAGATTTATCCCAATTGGCCCGGGGTCTGTTATTTGACCGGCGTTGTCTTGGGCGCGCGCATCGCCATGCGGATCATGGCCCGGCTAAGGGACCCGGAGGCCCGCGCCAAATGGCAGCCCAAGGCCCTGGCTGTGTGTCTGGCCTTGGGCGGCGTGCTTTTCTTGGGCCTGCATTTGCAGAACTGGTTGCCCGTGCCTGCGGATTACAACCCCATGCACCGCCTCAAGGGCTGGCGGCACTTGGGCGAACAGGTCCAGGAGTTCAAGGAAACCGCGTTTGAAGATGCGGACAGGGTATTCTTTTTTTCCGACGAATACGATATAACAGCGGCACTGGCGTTTTACATCCCGGAGCGGCCCAGGACCTTTTGCGCCTTTGTGGATCGCCGCATGAGCCAATACGACCTGTGGCCCGGACCCGAGGAGAATGTGGGCTGGGACGCCATATACGTGCGCAAGCGCTTCAAACCCATGTCCGAATTCTTGCGCGCCATGTTCGAATCCGTTGAGGATGTGGAGTTCCAATCGTTTCACTGGGGCGAGCCCGCCCGAAAGTTCACCGTGTCCCTGTGCCGCAATTTCCAGGGGCCCTGGCCCTCGGCGGACAACCTCCACTACTAGGCATGAATGGCGAACATACCCGAAACACGGGAAATCGATCCCATCATCTGTGAGCGTTGTGCCGAGCAAGGCCCTACTTGTTGTCGATTGGACCCGGGCATGGAAGAATTTTGCTTCCCCGTGTCCGTCAAGGAATGGGAGCGTATCCTGGACCACGCCGGAGAAAAGGGATCTTTTGTACAGGAGGCCAACTCCAGCAATTTCGTGGACAACATCAAACGCTTGTTCCCCAGGGAACGGGAGCTCGTGGACAAGCTCTTTCCCTGGCACAAATTCCATCTCAGGTTGGCCACTGACAAGCAGGGCGGCTGCGTGTTCCTCAACAGTGAAGGATGTACGCTGCCGCGAGAGGCGAGGCCGTATTACTGCCGTGTATTTCCCTTTTGGGTCACCGGGAACCGCATCAACGTGTTTACCCCGGCGACCTGCCTGGCTGTGAAGGCGGGCAAGAACTTAAGGGGCATACGCCAAGCCATGGGCATCAGCGAGGCCGAAATCCGCGACCTGCACGGCAGGCTGCGCATGGCGTGGGGTCTTCCCCCAAGGGAAGGCATGGCTCTTTTGGAACAATCCTTCACACAATATACCAAGATACGATGAAAAAATTCCTAGTTGTCTGTTTCATGCTCTTCGTGGTCGTGGCCACCCTGGCCGTGGGCTCGGCAGTGGCGCTCTACATGTGGGCGGCCAAGGATCTGCCAGATATCCAGCGCATCGCCGACTACAAGATGCCCCTGGTAACCACGGTCTACACCAGCAATGGCGAAATCCTGGGCTATTTCTACCGGGAAAAGCGCTTCCTGGTGACCCTCGACGACATGCCCGAGCACTTGCCCCTGGCGTTCCTGGCCTCCGAGGACAGCGCCTTTTTCGAACACGAGGGTGTTGACATCACGGCCATCTTGCGGGCGCTGATCAAGAACATCTCTGCCGGTGAAATTCGCCAGGGCGGCTCCACCATTACCCAGCAGATCATCAAGCGCCTCTTGCTCTCCTCCGAGCGGAAATACGAACGCAAGCTCAAGGAAGCCATCCTGGCCTACCGCTTGGAACGCTACCTGACCAAGGAAGAGATCCTCACCATCTACCTTAATCAGATTTACCTGGGCGCGCGTTCCTATGGTGTTGAAGCTGCGGCCCGGGCCTACTTTGGCAAACACGTGGGCGAGCTGACCCTGGCCGAGTCCGCTGTGCTGGCAGGTCTGCCCCAAGCGCCCTCTACCTACGATCCCTACCGTTACCCCGAGGCAGCCAAGGCCCGCCAGGAGTACGTGCTGGGCCAAATGCTCGAACTGGGCTGGATATCCCAGGACGAGCACGACCAAGCCCTGGCCGAACCTTTGGTGTACAAAGCCATGGCCGACATCTCCTGGCAACAGGGAGCCTATTACCTGGAAGAAGTCCGGCGCTGGCTCGTGGACTACCTCAGCGAGGAGAATATGCAGGCCCAGGGCATCGAACTGGACCGCTACGGCGAGGACGCGCTCTACGAATTGGGCCTGCACGTATATACCGCCGTGGACCTGACCCACCAAGCCGCTGCCGAGCGCGCCATGCAGGAGGGCTTGGAAGCCAACTCCAAGCGCAGGGGCTGGCAAGGTCCTCTCGAGCAGTTGGAGCCCGCTGACTTTGAAGATTTTCTGGCCCGGGAAGCCGTGCCTGTGGAGCTACTTGAACCCGGTGAATGGTTCAAGGTCCTGGTAGTGGAAGTGACCAAGGAAGGGGCGTCCGTGCGCATGGGCGAATTCGAGGCCTACATGGACGTGGCCACCATGCACTGGTGCCGCGAACCCAACCTGCGCCTGGCCACGGAACACGTGCCCTCCATCACCGACGCCCGCGAGGTGGTCGAGGTGGGCGATGTGGTCTGGGCTTCCTTGCGCGAACCCGAGGAAGGCGAGGAATTCCCGGAAGACGGCCCCTTGCAGCTGGCTATCCAGCAAAAACCGCGAATACAGGGCGCGCTGGTTTCCCTTGAACCCCCAACCGGTGAAGTCCGGGCCCTGGTCGGCGGCTACGATTTCAATGAAAGCCAGTTCAACCGCGCCACCCAGGCCCAACGCCAGCCCGGTTCGTCGTTCAAGCCCATTGTGTATTCCGCTGCCATGGACAACGGCTTCACTCCTGCGTCTATTGTTCTGGACGCGCCCTTTGTCTACGAGGATCCCTTTACCCACCGGGTCTGGCGGCCCATGAACTTTTCCCACGACTTTTCCGGGCCGACCCTGCTGCGCACGGCCCTGGTCAAGTCCAAGAACTTGGTCACCATCCGCGTGGCCCAGCAAATGGGCATAGAAAACGTGGTGTACCGGGCCAAGGCTCTGGGCCTTGATCCCGAGT
Organism: Desulfovibrio sp.; assembly: GCA_004796465.1. Taxonomy (GTDB): domain Bacteria; phylum Desulfobacterota; class Desulfovibrionia; order Desulfovibrionales; family Desulfovibrionaceae; genus MADRE1. Next base: position 17,663 of record QZKZ01000047.1, on the reverse strand, counting down.
TTCCGCCGGTGCTGGCCATCAGCCTGGGCTCGGTGGCGATCACGCCCATTGACCTGGCCGAGGCTTACACAGCGTTCGCCCGAGGCGGCTCCACCATTGAGCCGCGCTTCGTGCTTGAGGTGACCCAGGCCTGGGGCGAGGAATTGTATACTTCCGAGCCGGTGATCACCGAGGTGATCAGCCCGCAAAACGCTTACATCATGTGCCACCTGCTCAAGGAAGTGGTGCAGGCCGGAACGGGATACAAGGCCCGCGCCTTGGAACGCCCCGTGGCGGGCAAGACCGGCACCACCAACGACGAGCAGGACGCCTGGTTCATGGGCTTTGCCCCTTACCTGCTCACAGGCGTGTACGTGGGTTTTGACCAGGTCCAGCCCATGGGCCGCTTGGAGACCGGCGGCCGCGCTGCCCTGCCCATCTGGTTGCAGTACCGCACGGATGTGGAGCCCAACTATCCGGTGCAGGACTTCCCCGTGCCTCCGGGCATCGTATTCGCCCAGATCGACGCGGCAACGGGCGGCCTTGCCGCAGGAGGCTCAGGCGAGTCCTACTACCTGCCGTTTATGGCCGGGACTGAGCCCACCAGCTCCCAAGGCCAATGGGTGGGCGACTTCAGCACTGGTGGCGGATCCGAGCCCACGAGCGACGAACTGCTCCAGGAAATGTTTTAGGAAAAGACTCAAGGGACGGAGGAACCATGCCCTACATTCACGTGGCGACCAACCAAGAGCTTGACGACAAAAGACGCCGTGAGCTGTGTACGGCCCTCACCGAACTTGCGGCGGAACTGCTCGGCAAGTCCACGGCCTATGTCATGGTCCAGGTGGAGCCGGGCGTAACCCTGAGCTTCGGTGGGACCTTTGATCCCGCTGCCTTTGTCCAGCTCAAGTCTATCCGTTTGGACACCTCGCGTTGCGCCGAACTCTCGGCTGCCATCTGCACATTTTTACAGGCCTCCCTTGGTATTCCTCCGGATCGGGCTTTCATTGACTTCATCGACCTGACTCCAAGCCAATTCGGCTGGAATTCCAAAGTCTTTTAATAGATTTTGCACAACCCCCCTCCTGGGGGGTTGACTTTGTCCCACTGCTTGGCTATTTTGCCAAACAGCCAAGCAGTGGTCCGCAATACCTATTGAAAAGCATAAAAAAGGAAAAAGCATGTTAATGGCATCACCCCAGCTGATGACGCATTCCGCCAAGATATTCAAGGCCTTGGGACACCCCAGCCGGTTGGCCATGGTCCATGCCCTGTGCGAGGGCGAAAAGTGCGTGTGCGAGCTGCAAGAACTGGTGGGCTCGGACATGTCCACGGTATCAAAACATTTAGCCGTACTGCGCGAGGCCAAGGTGGTCAGCGATGAAAAGCGCGGCATGCAGGTCTATTACTCCTTGCGCATGCACTGCGTGTCCACGTTTATCGACTGCGTGGAAAACGCCCTGAAGGAAGAAGCATCATGAAGGAATTGAATCCGCTCCAACCCCAAGTAGCCCCTTGTGCGTGCTCCCAGGAAGCCGAACCCGCTGCCCAAGACACCCCGGCGCCCCGAGCCCCGCTGTCCACCCGCAACAAGTTCGTCCTTGGAGCAGCCCTGCTTGTGGTCTGGGGCCTTGTGTACTGGCAACTCAAGCCTTTTTCCCAGTGGCTGGCTTTTTCGGTTTTTGGTTTGGAACCAGAGAGCCACCTTGGCGAGGCCGTGCAGTTCTTTATCTATGACACGCCCAAGGTTCTGATGCTGCTCATCCTCGTGGTATTCGGCGTGGGCATCTTGCGCTCCTATTTTTCGCCGGAAGCGGCGCGGCGAATCCTGTCAGGCAAACGCAAGGGATTCGGCCACGTGCTGGCCGCCCTGCTCGGCGTGGCCACGCCCTTTTGCTCCTGCTCGGCCGTGCCCCTGTTCATCGGCTTTGTCACGGCCTCGGTCCCCTTGGGCGTGACCTTTTCTTTTCTCATTGCCGCGCCCATGGTCAACGAAGTGGCTCTGGTGCTGCTGTGGGGCTTGCTCGGCTGGAAGGTGGCCCTGTTTTACATGGGCGCGGGCCTGCTCACCGCCATTGTGGCGGGGTTCATCATTGGCCGCTTGAAGATGGAAAAGCACATGCAGGACTGGGTGCGCCACATCCGTGAAAACGGAACCCAGGAACACGCGGAGGACAAAACCTGGTCCGACCGTATTGACTACGCCTTGGGCACGGTCAAGGAAATCGTGGGCAAGGTCTGGCTGTACGTGGTCATCGGCATTGGCGTGGGTGCTGCCATCCACGGCTATGTACCCGAGGGGTTCCTGGCCTCGATCATGGGCAAGGACGCCTGGTGGTCAGTACCCGCGGCCGTGGTCCTGGGCGTGCCCATGTATTCCAATGCCGCGGGCGTGGTGCCCGTGCTCTCCGCGCTCTTGGAAAAGGGCGCGGCTCTGGGCACGGCCCTGGCCTTCATGATGAGCGTCATCGGTCTGTCCCTGCCCGAGATGGTCATCCTGCGCAAGGTGCTCAAGCTGAAGCTGTTGGCCGTGTTCGTGGGCGTGTTGGCCTGCGGCATCTTGGTGGTTGGCTTTGTGTTTAATCTGACCCTGGCCCACTAATACAAGGAGCTTTGTCATGATTATCGAAGTATTGGGTCCTGGCTGCGCCAAATGCGAAGAGACCGCACAACTCGTGCATACGGCTCTGGACCAGAAAGGCCTTACAGCTGAAGTCGTCAAGATCTCGGATTTCCAGGAGATCGCCCAAAAGGGCGTGTTTGCCACCCCAGCGGTAATTGTTGACGGCGAAATCAAGTGCTCGGGCCGCGCCCCAGGGCTGGAGGAGATTTTGACCTGGCTTGTCTCGTGATTCTCCAGCAATAGCGGTTAGTTTCTAAAGCAGTTCCCTCCTGGCAATGGGAAATGATTTACCGTATATTCCCATCCAGAGGAACTCTTCATGCGCGACCGCCGGGAATTGCTGCAGTTCTCCAACTGGCCCATCCACATCCGCTGGCTGATCCTGTCCATCACCGTGGGCATTGTGGCCGGTCTGGGCGCGGTCTTCTTCGACCACCTCCTTGACCTGGCCATGAAGTATTTCATTCACCGGCCCATGGCCTATCTCTCTCCTGATGCTGTTGGGGCGGAAGACATCGCGGAAATGGCTTCGCCCCGGTTTTCCTACTGGATCATCCCCATCGCCACTCTGGGCGGGCTGCTCTCCGGCATCCTGGTGTATGCGGTCGCGCCCGAGGCCGAGGGCCACGGCACCGACGCCATGATCGAATCCTTTCACCTGCAGGGCGGATATGTGCGCCGCCGCGCGCCCCTGGTCAAGTTGGCGGCCTCGGCCCTGACCATCGGCAGCGGCGGGTCCGCGGGCAAGGAAGGACCCATTGCACAAATCGGCTCGGGATTCGGCTCGATCCTGGCCGCAGCCCTCAAACTTCGGCCACGGGAGAGGCGCATCCTGCTCCTGGCAGGGGCTGCCGGCGGCATCGGCGCCATTTTTCAGGCGCCTTTAGGCGCGGCCCTGTTCGTGCCCGGCGTGCTGTACCGGGACACGGAATACGAATCCGAAGCCATCCTGCCCTGCATCATCTCCGCGATCATTGCCCATGCCGTGTTCTCCGAGGTCTATGGCCGGGCCGCGCTCTTTTCCCCGGGCCCGGTGGACTTTGCCATGCCCAAGGAACTCCTGCCCTACGCCATTTTCGGCGTGGTCTGCGCCACGGTCGGCTATGTCTACGTCAAAGTGTTTTACGGCGCGCGGGACATGTTCTTTGAACGCTTGCCCCTGCCCCGCATGCTGCGCCCGGCAGTGGGCGGGCTCATGCTCGGTTCCATTGCCGTGTTTTTCCCCCAGATCATTGACGGCGGCTACGACTGGATTCAGATGGCGCTGGAAGGCAAATTGCTGTGGCGCACCATGATTGTGCTGGTGTTCATGAAAATCGTGGCCACCTCCTGCACCATCAGCTCTGGCGGTTCGGGCGGTGTGTTCGGCCCGTCCGTGTTCATCGGGGCCATGCTTGGCGGCGCATTCGGCTTTTTGGGCCAGGAACTGGCCCCTTCCTGGGTGCAGAACCCCAATGCCTTCGTGCTCGTGGGCATGGGCGGCTTTTTCGCGGGCGTGGCCAAGGTGCCGGTCTCCTCGGTGATCATGGCCTGCGAGATGAGCGCGTCCTATACATTGCTCGTGCCGCTCATGGTGGTCTCGTCCATTTCCTATCTCCTTCTGGGCCGCACCAGCCTGTACGAAAAGCAGCTGTCCAATAGATTGGCCTCGCCCGCGCACATGAACGAGTTCGCCCAGGGCGTGCTGGTACGCATGAACGTCAAGGACGCGGTCAAGGAGCGCCACGTGAGCGTGCTGGAGGAGGGGCTGCCCTTCGGCGACTTGGTCAAGATCGTGTCCAACTCGCCGGAATCCTACTTCCCCATAGTGAACCGCTATGGCCGACTGTCAGGCATCCTGACCATCAATGACATCCGCGAAGTCATGTTCGAGGACACCTTGTCCGACCTCTTGGTGGCCAAGGACGTGGCCACGACAAGCGTGGTCAAGGCCTACTGGGACGAGACCCTCAAGGACGCCATGGACAAGATGGGCACCATTGGCGTGGACGAGTTGCCCGTGGTCATGCGCAACGCGCCCGAGGAGCTGGTGGCCATGATCTCCAAACAGGACATCGTGAATCATTATTATGAGAAGGGTGGGCTGTAAAAACGAGCTGAGACGGGACTCAAAATCATTGATCCCAAGGATGTGGTGGGGCTCCACCACCAGGAATGCTTGCCGCCCTCTCGCAGCAGTTCGCATCCCTGGGCAGCCAGATGCTTGAGAAGTTGTTTGCGCTTCACGTGAAGATGGGTTCCGTGATGAACTCCGTCCCGGCGGCGAGACGGGCTTCCTTGCGGTTCATCTCCAGAGCCTCGCGAAGGGTTTGCCTCAGGGTTTCCACAAGCTCTTCACGAGTCTGTTCCTGGCAATTCACTCCAGGGATTTCTTCCACCCAGCCGATCCACCAGTCCCCGTCCTGCTTGATTACGGCGGTGTAAGCGTTGGCCATGCCCAACTCCTTGTTACTGAAGGTATGGCAAACACTATACGTGAGGTGTCTTTGAGCGGAAACCATCACGGGTCACAGCCCTTTTGAAACATCCCTTCTTGCGCCTGTTACTCGCCTTTGGCCAATTTCCGTTGCAAGGCTTCCAGTTTCATGGCGTTGACCAGCTCCTCATGTTTGGCCTGCCCAGCCCTTGCCATTCCTATCCCGGAATCATATAGGCAAAGTTCCTCACGGAATATTCAACACCACGAGGCCCCATGCACCCCGCCATCGACTTCACCGCTGTCACGGAAATCCTGGCCAAGGCCCACGACGAAGGCCGCGACTTCCTGTTTGAGTACGAGGTCTACGAGCTGCTCAGCCGGTCCGGAGCCGAGACCCCGCCCAGGACCTCATTGCTTCTTAAAGGCGCGCGGCCTTTGGACGAAAAATTGACCGCCCTGCCCGGGGACAAGGTGGTCGTGAAGATCATCTCGCCCTACATCATCCACAAGACCGAGGTGGCTGGCGTGGCCATTGTGGACAAGACCCCGGACAAAATCCGCTCCACATGGCGGCGCATGTCCCACCAATGCGCGGAGAACTTTTCCGCGTGGATCGAACGCCACCCCCAGGCCAAGCCGCCCGTGTATCGCGGCCTCAAGGGCGAGGACCTCGTGGCTGCCGTGAGCCGGGACATCAAGGGCGTGCTGCTCTGCCAGTACATGCCCCCGGACTCCGAGGCATTCGGCAACGAACTGATCGTGGGCATCCGCCATACCCGCGAATTCGGCATGGTGGTCAGCGCGGGATTGGGCGGTACGGACACCGAGCTTTACGCCAAACGCTTCCGCAAGGGCCAAGCGATCGTGGCCGCGTCCCCTGCCATGACCGACGGCGACGCCTTTTTCGAGCTTTTCCGCCGCACCATCTCCTATCGCAAGCTGGCCGGGTTGACCCGGGGCCAAAAGCGCATTGTCACGGACGAACAGCTCGTTGAGTGCTTCAGCTCGTTCCTAGCCATGGCCAACTACTTTTCGCCCGAAAACCCGGACGCCCCGTTTGTGATCGAGGAGTTGGAGGTCAATCCCTTTGCCTTCACCGACTATCTCATGGTGCCGCTGGACGGCATGTGCCGCTTCAGCCAACCCCAGCCACGGCCCGCACCCCGCCCAATCGCCAAGATAGAGAACCTGCTGAGGCCCCAGTCCATCGGCATCGTGGGCGTGTCTGCCACGCGCCGCAACTTTGGCCGCCAGATCCTGGACAACATCCTGGCTGCCGGCTTCCCCAAGGACCAAGTCACCATCCTGCGCCCCGGCCTCGACGACATAAACGGCGTGCGTTGCGTCCCTGACCTGGCGAGTGTCGGCCACAGCCTGGACCTGTTCATCGTGGCCGTGGCAGCCGAGCAAGTGCCTGATCTCGCCACCCAAGTTATTGACCACAACGCGGCCCACTCCGTGCTGCTCATCCCCGGAGCCATGGGCGAATCCGAGGAGAGCGAAGCCCGCGCCCTGGAGGTCCGCGCCAAAATCGACACGGCGCGGCAAAGCAAGGGAAGCGGCCCCGTGTTCCTGGGCCCCAACTCCCTGGGTGTGATCTCCCGGCCCGGCAAGTACGACTCCCTGTTCAGCGCCCACGACAAGCTGCCCCGCCACCCCGGCGAACACACCCGCACCTCGGCCTTCCTGAGCCAGTCCGGCGCGTTCATGATCACCCGCATGAGCAAGCTTTCCTGCCTGGACCCGGCCTACATGGTCTCCATCGGCAACCAGCTCGATCTCACGGCCGCAGACTTGATGGCCTATCTGGCCGAGCAGGACGAACTGGAGGTGATCGCGGTCTACTTGGAGGGTTTCGCTGATATGGACGGCCTGGCCTTTTGCCGCGCCGTACGCCAGGCCGTGCTTGGGGGCAAGGTGGTGCTGCTGTACAAGGCGGGCCGCACCAGCGAGGGTATGCTGGCCACGTCAGGCCATACCGCGTCCCTGGCCGGAGACTACATGGTCTACGAATCCTGCGCGCGCCAGGCCGGGGCCATGGTGGCCCAGACATTCACCGAGTTCGAGGATCTGTTCATCCTGGCCACGCGGCTGCATCACAAGGAAATCCCGGGCAAGCGCTTGGCCGCCCTGAGCGGTGCGGGCTTCGAAGCCGTGTCCATGGCCGACAGCATCCAAGGCGATGATTTTTCCCTGGCCATGGCGCCCCTGGAGCCCGCCACGTGCGAGGCCATCTCAGCAGTTCTCAAGGAGCACCGCTTGGACGGGCTGGTCCAAGTGAAGAATCCCCTTGATATAAACCCCGCGGCCAATGACTATGTGCACGCCAAAGTGGCCGAGCTCCTGGCCCAGGACCCGGACGTGGACGCCGTGGTCATCGGCTTGGACCCACTCTCGCCAGCCACGCGCACCCTACCTGATGGCGGCGACAGCCTGGAGCACGACCAGTCCATCACGCGGCTCATGCCCGAGGTGTTCGCGCGGGTGCACAAGCCCATCGTGGGTGTGGTGGATGGGGGCTCGCTCTACGACCCCATGGTCGAGGCCCTTGAAAACCATGGGTTTCCCGTGTTCCGGTCCTCGGACCGGGCCGTGGCCGCCTTGGCCAAGTATATTGAGGCGCGGCTCTATGGGCGGGAGTTGCGGGGGTAAGGGGAGGCGATGGTGATTTAGAATCTGTATTTCCTACTCAGCTACCGGCCAAAGTACGTGGAATCAACCCTTTCTCTTCCAGGTCCGCAATGGACTACCACACATTTCCCGCTGGCTACATCAAAAATGCAGTAAAACCCTTCGGAACTTAGTATTGGGCTTTCATAGTGAACTATTTCCAGCTGCTTTTTTTCTTCATCTTTAAAATAATAGTCCTCTGGCTCACCCAGTATACTAGTGACTTCCTCTCGTGACATACCCAACTCAACAATTTCACAATTCTCAATCATATTTTGAACATATTCTTCACACCCCGCACACATTGAAGCTACCAAAGCAGCCATAACAAGTCTACTAATAATTTCGATAACTACTTTTATATTTCGTTTCATGATCTGTACTCTATCCCAAAAAATCTCGTGAAAAGCTCAAGAAGAGACATCTCTCCACCATATGTGTCGACAAAGTTGTAGAAACGAAAGCCAAGTTCATTCGATGCTAAATCTTGCTCATGATATGCACTTTCATTCCAAAATATGCTTTGAATATCTTCCACCAAATTTGCTACACCTTCACCTTGCACGCTAATTAAAAAGAAATGCCTCATGTCAATAACAAGATTTGGTATATATGGATGTTTTACGAACCTGTACTTCTTGAAATCTCCTACAGCGAAGAAACACTGCATATCATATGCCTGCATTGAATGGAATAACCTGTCGTATGGCGTATCACGAGTTTCATTCGCACAGCCCTTGTTCGCCATAAACGCTACAAACTGATCCATGGAAATCGCCTTGTCGTAGTTGTCCGCGAGCTGGCACCCAGCTGGAATTTCAACAAAATCAGGACCAACTTCCTCAATTGCAGCGAACAGGTCAGCGGCAGTCTGGACCACTCTTTTCTGCTGTTCGGGCTGTGATTCATGCGCTGCCTGACTTGTAGCGTTTCGCCTAATGTTACTGCCCAGTTGAAAAATTGCTCCTTCTTCAAGTACAGCACTTCGATTCTGGTCGTCCCTACTCTCCCTAACTTGTCTCCGCTCGGGTAAGGTTAGCTCCCCTCCCTCCTTCCATAACGGCACCGCACCCCGCCCCTGCAATGAAAGCTCCTGAGGAAAAGTATCTCCTCTTCCACCTTGCACAGGCGATCCTGATCGCTCACCGGTACTTTGCCCTGCGCCAACAACAGGCTCCATCGCAGGCGAAACTCCGCCCCTTTGCCCGAAACCAGATGCAGAAGATTGATTCGCCACCATTGATACCTTATTCAGTATATGCTTGTCATTAAACTTCTTCGCACCTCCCGCATACTCTTGGGACTGGCGCATTTGGTTGGCCTTACGGCCAATGCGCAGCTTGTCCTCAGAGTCCAGCGCGGTATTGGCCATGATATTTTCAGCGATGAACGGGTCCTGGGCAAGGGCGGCTTCTTCGCTGCCTTGGCGGCGGGCGGCCACGGCATTCAGGGCATTTCGCACGTGCTCCTTGTCGGCCTGCCCGTTGAAGTACTGCACTTTCTTTTCCATATTCACCAATTCACCCACCAACTCGGCCCGGTCCTTTTCTCCCAAAAAAGGGTCTTCTTCCACCTTGGCCAGTGTGTTCTTCATGAACTTCCCATCGTGCTGAACTTCACCGTAATAGCTACCGAAATCCAGCCTGTTCCCGCCACTCTTTTTCATCTTCATAGCCATGGTCATCCACCTTTTTTCCTGTGCACATTTTTCTTGAAAACGCCACTTTTTCCACCCTAACCTTTCGGGCGTTATCATAAGCAGACTCCAAGCCACTTTTCAACCTTATTCCTTAGTGTTTTCGAGAATTCTTTTTATTTTTGCCAGATACTTGCCCGCAAACGACTGAGAAGTCTTATGATGCCGTACTGATGTCCCATAAATATTTTCTTTTGAATTCTTGTCAGCGTATCATTTTTATTCACAAATATTCACCGGCTCTCCTCCTGCGGACTCAGACTAACCCCCTCCAATCCACATCCCAGGCGTCCTCTTGCCAACCACCCCCCTCATGAATATACTGAAGGGTTCCAAAACCAATGCATAGCCGCCACCCCAGCGTGGCCGCCCATAAAGGTCTGACACCATGGAACACCGAGGTCCCCACGTTTCAGCGCCCACGGAAATCCTCGTGGAGCGCGTTTTAGGCATCACAACCGAACAATTCGCGGCCTGGCCCGAATCGGTCCGCGACCTGGCCGGAATGCTCAGCGAGGAATTTTTCCTCGTGCGCTACAACCCCTTTATCAACCCGGAAACAGTCTACGCCAACGTGCTCTCACGCCTGCGCCAGGCCCGGCCTTCCCTTTCGCCAGAGGTGGACCAGGACCTAACCCGGCGCATCAAGAGCTTTTGGAACTCCTTTGTGCAGGACCAGCACTTCCGCGACGAGCTGGTCCAGAAGCTCCGCAAGAAGCTCCACAAGGAGTCCATCGACATTCAGCCCAACACCCTGGTGGAATGCTCCACGGACGCCACTGACCTGCGCATGGCGCTGCCCATGATGGTGGTCGCGCCCACCTCCACCGAGGAAATCCAGTTTCTGGTGCAACTGGCCAATGACATGGGTTTCGCGCTGGTGCCGCGCGGCGGCGGCTCGGGCCTCACGGGCGGGGCCATACCCACGGCCTACAGGACCGTGGTGCTCAGCTTGTCCCGGCTCAAGCGCATCCTGGACGTGGACCCCGAGAACATGACCATCTGCGCCGAGGCGGGAGTGATCACCCTCAACGCCATCCAGGCCGCTGCGGAGCAAGGGCTGCTGTTCACCGTGGACCCCGCGTCCAAGGCAGCCTCGTCCATTGGCGGCAATATTTCCGAAAATTCAGGTGGCCCTTTCGCCTTTGAGTACGGCACCACCATCGACAATATCCTGTCCTTTCGCATGGTCACGCCCTTGGGCGAGGTCATCGAGGTGGTACGGCGCGACCATCCCCGTCACAAGATTCTGCCCGATGAGATTGCGGTGTTTGAAATCCGCGACGAGTCCGGCGCGGTCAAGGACGTGGTGGAGCTGCACGGCGGCCAGATTCGCGGCGAGGGCTTGGGCAAGGACGTAACCAACAAGTTTCTGGGCGGCCTGCCCGGCGTGCAAAAGGAAGGCGTGGACGGCATCATCACCGAGGCCTGCTTTGTGTGCTACCCCACGCCCAGCCTCTCGCGCACCCTGTGCCTGGAGTTCTTTGGCCGGTCCATGATCAACGCCATGTACGTGATCAAGGACCTCATCGCGCTCAGGGACACCATCCGCGACATGGGCGACCTGGTGAAGATGTCCGCGCTCGAGGAGTTTGGCATCAAATACGTACGCGCAATCGAGTACGTGAAAAAGTCCTCGCAGTACGAGGGCGAGCCCAACTCCGTGCTCCTGGTCCAGCTTGATTCCGATTCCAGCGAGGCCCTGGACGACGCGGTCCAACGCATCCTGGACATTTGCGAACCCTACGACAACGTGGATGTGTTCGCGGCCCGCGACGACAAGGAAGCCGAGTTCTTCTGGGAAGACAGGCACAAGCTGTCAGCCATTTCCAAGCGCACTTCCGGCTTTAAGATCAACGAGGACATTGTCATCCCCACGGACGTGATCCCCGAGTTCTCGGACTTCCTGGAAGGGCTGAACTTGCATTACGCGGCCCTGGCCTACCGCACCGCGCTCCAGGAAGTGGGCCGCCTCCAGGGCGTGGACGTGTACGACAAGTTCATCAACGTTGAGTTCAACTTCGCGACCCAGATCCTTCAGGACAAGGTCACCACCGAGGACCTGAACGACACGGAGCTGGAACTGCAGGCCTTTTATTTCTTCAAGGACCTGAAGAGCCGCTACCCCGACCTGGTGCGTAAGCTGGACGAGATCCACAAACGCATGCAGGACACGCGCATCGTGGTGGCCAACCATATGCACGCGGGCGACGGCAACTGCCACGTGAACCTGCCCGTGGACTCCAACAATCCTGATATGATGGCCCTGGCCCACGAGGCGGCTGAAAAAGTCTTCACCAAGGTCATGGAGCTGGACGGCGTGGTCTCGGGCGAACACGGCATCGGCATCACCAAGATCAACTTCCTGCCCGAGGACAAGATGCAGGCCCTGCGCGAGTACAAGCAGCAGGTGGACCCCAACCAGGTGCTCAACCCCGGCAAGCTCACCCGGCGCAAGCTGCCGCTCATCCCCTACACCTTTTCCTTCAACCGGTTGATCCAGGACATCAAGCGCAGCGGCCTGCCGGACAAGGACCGGCTCATCACGCTGTTGCAGAACATCCAGGTCTGCACGCGCTGCGGCAAGTGCAAGCAGGTCTGCGCCATGTATTACCCCGAGCAGTCCTTGCTGTTTCACCCCCGCAACAAGAACATCAGCTTGGGCGCGCTCATTGAGGCCATCTATTATAATCAGGTCAATAAGGGCGAGCCGGACAAGAAGCTCCTGGCTGAACTGCGTCGCCTCATGGAACACTGCACGGCTTGCGGCAAATGCGCGGCGGTCTGCCCGGTCAAGATCGACACCCCGCGCGTGACCCTGTTCCTGCGCACCTTTTTGGAAGATTATGAATCCGGCGGCCACCCCGTCAAACACAAGGTGCTGAGCTATCTGGCCAAGGACCCGGCCAAACGCGTGCCCAAGGCCGCCAAGTACGCTTCCCTGGGCCAGTCCTTTCAGAACAAATTGCTGAAGCTGGCGCCCGCGGTGTGGCGCAAGCGCATGGCCAGCCCGCTTTTTTCCGGACCCGGCCCTGTCACCGAGTACACCTCCCTGGCCGAGCATCTCAACCTCAAGCAAGGCGGCTCGTTCCTGCCTGAGGACGGCGCGCCCTATCTGGATGAGGACCAGACCATCCAGGAAGCAGTGTACTACTTTCCGGGTTGCGGCGCGGGCCTGTTCTACCCGGCGATCGGCTTGGCCGGGCTCATGCTGCTCCTGCGCGCGGGCGTGGCCGTGATCATGCCCAAGGAGCACCTGTGCTGCGGCTATCCGCTCCTGGCCTCGGGCAGCGAGGAAGCCTTTACCACCAACCAGGCCCGCAACATCTACGCCATCAAGAAGCAGATCGAGGACGCCCAGGTGGAAGGCATCCGGGCCACCACCATCCTCACTTCATGCGGCACGTGCCGGGACGGCCTGCAACGCTACGACATGGACACCCTGGTGGGCGGCAAGCTCAAACACATGGACGTGGTCCAGTTCCTGCTGGAACGCGGCCCGGGTTTCAGCATTCCCGGCCCGGAAAAGCTGCTCTACCATGGTTCTTGCCACGCCGAATGGACAGGCGTGCACAAGGCCAAGGCCGCGGGCCAATACCGCTCCGCCCTGGCCAATATCACGGGCTCGGACGTGACCCTGTCGCCGGGTTGTTGCGGCGAGTCCGGCATGGGCGCGCTGACCTCGCCCAAGATCTACAATCGCTTGCGCGCGCGCAAGCAGGAGCAGCTCTCCAAGGACCTGCTCCATGCCGGGGACCAAGCTCCCTTGCTCGTGGGTTGCCCTTCATGCAAGATCGGCATCTCCCGTTCGATCATGGCCATGAAACGCGAAACCAGCGTGCTGCACACCCTCGAATTCCTGGCTGCTTCCTTATATGGAGAGGGCTGGCGCGAGCAGTTCGTGGCCAAGCTTGAACCCAGCAGCAAGGCCGGTCCGCGTGTGGTTTTCCGGAACTTGTATCAGGAGAAGGAAAGCGCTCTGGTTGATTAACAATATATTTCAAATTATTACGTCGCCTTTATCGGCTCGGACTTCGTTCTGGACGAAATTCCAGTAACGTACTAAGAGGTTCCGATCCTTTGGGCGGGGCTTTGTTGCGCCCTGCCTCAGCCAACGCCACGATCAAAGAAAGGACGCCCCTGATGAGTGATTCTCTGTTTCCCCGGTTAACCCTGTTTATCACCGGTCCCATTTATGTGCGCGAGGAAGTGCGCCAAGCCGGGCTCATGCCCGAGTTCGGCCACCGCGACGCGGAAAACGCCAAGCGTTTCGGACCGATCATGACCAACCTCAAGCTGCTGGCCGGGCTCGATCCCGACGATCCGGACTGGGACGTGGCCATCTACAACGGCAGCGGCTCCACTGCCATGGAATCGTCCATCCGCTCCTTGGTCGCGGCGGACGACAAGGTGCTCAACGTGAGCGTTGGCGCATTCGGCGATCTGTACCACAAGATGGCCAAGCTTAACGGCAAGAACGCGGTGCAGCTCAAGTTCGACTACGGCCAAGCCATTGACCTGGCCAAGCTGGACGCGGCCCTGGCCGAGCACAAGCCCCAGGTCGTGACCTTTACTCATAACGAGACCTCCACGGGCGTGACCAATGATGTTAAGGCCGTGTGCGAAATGATCCGCAAGCACGGCGCCATGCCCCTGGTGGACGGCGTATCCCTGTTCGGCGGCGCGGACATCCAGCTCAAGGAAGCAGGTCCGGCCATGTACGCCACCTCGACCCAAAAATCCTTGGGCCTGCCCGCGGGTTTCGGCATCGGCTTCATCAGCAAAGAAGCCGAGGCCAAGGCGGAAAAGGTGGAATTCAGGGGCCACGCCTCGGATATCATCAACCAGCTGGGCCGGTCCCGCAAATCCCAGACCCTGACCACGCCCAACTGCACCCTGGCCAACCAGATGTACGTGCAGCTCGACTACATCGTGAACCAGGAAACCATAGCCAAGCGTTTTGCCCGCCACGAGGCCATGCGCGGCCAAGTCCACGACTTCGTGGACGGCCTTGACGGCTTTGAGCTGTTCGCGCCCGAGGGACACCGTTCCCCCACCCTGACCACCGTGCTGGTGCCCGAAGGCATCACCTTCGCCCAGCTCAAGCAGGTCAAGGAAGCCATGCGCGCCGAGGGCTATCTGTATGATCCGGGCTACGGCAAGCTCAATACCCTTCTGGAAGAACAAAACCGCAGGCTCGTGTTCCGTATCGGCCACATGGGCGACATCACCCCGGACATGGTGGACACCTACCTGGGCGTGCTTAAGAAAACTCTGGAAACCACTCTGGGTTGATAATCATGCGCATACTCGCCAATGACGGTCTCGTGGAAGATGGTGTAAAAATCCTTAGGGACGAGGGCTTTGAGGTCGACACGACCAAGCGCAGCCCCGAGGACTTGGTCAAGGAAATCAGCGGTTTTGACGCCCTGCTGGTCAGAAGCGCCACCAAGGTCACCCGCGAGGTGATCGAAGCCGGGACCAAGAACGGCGGCCGCCTCAAGATCGTTGGCCGGGGCGGCGTGGGCACGGACAACATCGACTTGGCCGCTGCCGGAGAATGCGGCGTGATCGTCAAGTTCGCGCCCAACGGCAACACCAACGCCACGGCGGAACACGCCCTGGGCCTGATGTTCGCCATTGCCCGCCGCGTGCCCTTCGCCCATGCCACCCTCAAGGGCGGCACTTGGAAAAAGAAGGCATTCGTGGGTTTCGAGCTCATGGGCAAGACCCTGGGCATCATCGGCTGCGGCCGCATCGGCCAAGCCCTGGCCCTCAAGGCCAAGGGCATCGGCATGCGCGTCATCGGTTTTGACATGTACCACTCCATTGATTCGGAAGTGGAATACATGGACACTGTGGAAGACGTGCTCAAGCGTTCGGACTTCGTGTCCCTGCACACGGGCGGCACCAAGGTGATCATCGGCGAAAAAGAGCTGGAGATCATGAAGGACACGGCCTTTCTGGTCAACGCCTCCCGGGGCAAGAACGTGTCCGAGGAAGCCCTGTACAACGCCCTGAAAAGCGGCGTAATTGCTGGCGCGGCCCTGGATTGCTACGAGTCCGAGCCCAAGCTTGAAGATGCGCCCTTTGAGAACCGCCTGCAAGAGCTGGACAACCTCGTGTTCAGCGCCCACCTCGGCGCGTCCACGCGCAACGCTTCCCGCCGCACAGGCATGGAAGTGGCCGAGGTTGTGGCCAACTACCTGACCCGGGGCGACTTCCGCAACTCGGTCAACGTGGGCCAGAACGTGGAGGAAGAGGGCAAGGAAATCTATACGGTGTTCATCACCCACGAGGACAAGCCCGGCATGTTCGGTAAGATCGCCACCACCTTCGGCAACCTGGGCATCAACATCCGGGAAAACAACTCCCGCGAGCTCAACGGCGGCGTACAAACCGTGTACTCCATCCACCAGAAACTCACGGACGAGGTCCTTGACGTGCTGCGCAAGATCGAGGGCATCCGCAGGGTTTCCTTGTAAGGCTTGTTACCGGCCAGGCACCATCACAAGGCCCGGTCGATGAAATACCTGTCCATAGACTATGGCGCCAAGCGGGTCGGTCTTGCAGTCAGCGACCCGCTCGGCGCCATGGCTTTTCCCCTGGGCACCATCCACCGCACCACACGGGACGCCCTGTTTGCCGAGTTGCTGCGAATCATTACCAAGGAAAACATCGAGGCCGTGGTCGTGGGGCTGCCTTTAAGCCACGATACCGGTCCCAATCAGGTACAGGGCGAGCAAGAACAACTCATCGTGCGCCAGGTAAAAAATTTCGCCGCAAGCCTGGGCCGCCGCATCGACCTTCCCATCCACTTGGTGGACGAATACCTGACCACCCAAGAAGCCGTGGCCAGGTTGCGCGAAAGCGGCGTTTCAGGCAAACGTATTTCCCAAGTCAAAGACGCCCATGCCGCCGTGTGCATCCTGGAAAGCTTTCTCGCTTCCCAGAAGCCCTAGGCAAGACACCTGCAACGCGAGGCCCTGATTCCCCATGCGCAAGCTCATCTTTTTCGTGGTCTTTTTGTTCGTGATCGGCATTTTGTCCGTGGCGGCCTTTGTGGTCAACGAGGCGCGCACCTTCATGTCCACCCCGCCCGAGACCCCGGGCCGGGACGTGACCGTGATCATCGAGCCGGGCATGACATTCGACCAGATCGCGGCCATGCTCAAGGAGGAAGGGATCATTACCAATGCCCAATATTTCCGCTTCCTGGGCAAGTGGGAGGAAAAGCTCTCTGCCTTGCAGGCCGGGGAATTCACCCTGAACACGGGCTGGACCCCGGACAAGGTCCTGGACTACCTGGTCGAGGGCCAACCCACCCTGTACCGCCTGTCCATACGCGAGGGTCTGACATGGTGGGAAACCGCGCGCGTGGTCGAGGAAAGCGGCCAAGCCGGGTACGAGGAGTTTGTGGAAGCGATTTTTGATCCGGAATTGCTGGAAAAATACAATATCCCATCCGACTCTCCAGAAGGATTTTTATTCCCTGAAACGTACCTTCTCCCCAGGCCCGGGGAAAAAGACGCCCGTTTCATAGCCGAGCTGCTGTTCCAAAGCTTTTGGGACCACGCCGAAGAAGTCTGGCCCGAGGGTCCGCCGGACTCGGACGAAATCTGGCGCATCGTGATCCTGGCCTCCCTGGTGGAAAAAGAAACCGGCGCGGCGGACGAACGCGCCCGCATCGCCGGGGTCTATGCCAAACGGATGGAGATTGGGATGCTGTTGCAGTGCGATCCCACCATTATTTACGGCCTGGGAGAGGAATTTGACGGCAATATACGCCGACGCGACCTGGAAAACCCGGACAACCCCTACAACACTTACGTGCATGGCGGCCTGCCTCCAGGCCCCATCTGTTCAAGCGGGTTGGACGCCCTGAGGGCTGCGGTCGATCCCGAGGAACACGACTATCTCTATTTCGTGTCCCGGGGCGACGGCACCCACCAATTCTCCACCAACCTGCGCGACCACAACAACGCGGTGAACCAGTACCAGCGTTAAGCGCAGGCCTGGCCCAAGACCTTGCCCAACTCCCGGGCCTGCTCCAGCACGTCCGGGTTGTCGCGCACCTTGCCCCGGTCGAATATGCCGAACACGGGCAATTCTCCAGTGATGGCATAACCCAAGGGCTCCAAGGGCATGCGCAGCATCTCCAGGGTATAGCCCATGTCCTTGCGGTCCACCTGCTCACACACGGCGCAGACCGCAGCCTGGCGGTCCTTTCCAGCCAAGCGGCTGGAATACCCGCGCGGCCGGTCGTCCGTGAAGTC